>JAYUYY010000160.1:0-7102 GCA_043752225.1 Sandaracinaceae bacterium
GGGGGTGATGTCCGAAGTCAGCATCGGATGCGCCGCGCTCACGGGACCCGAGAACGCCATCGGCGTCGAGCCGGTGACGCGACGATTCCAGCTCGAGCCGGTTACGTGCGTCCACGTGCCGTCCGCTTGCCTGTGGATCTCGACCACAGTCACGCCATGACCCGCGAGCGCCTTCGCGACCTTCTCACGGCCTGCCGCATCGGCGGTGATCGCAGCGCCTTGTGCGACCGTGTAGATCTGGTTTGCGTCGGTGTATTCGTGGTTCACCACGAGCAGTCCGTGCTTGTTGCCCTCGAGGCCGCGGGTCAGCGGAAAGAAGTGCATGCCGTCGTGGTTGAACCCGACCTGCAGCGCTTGATCCACAGCGGTATTCGAAGCGTCTTCTGCGAAGGCCGGGCTGTGGTTGAAGAGCGGCGTGCCCCACGGAACGAGCACTTGCCAGGTGTAGCCCGCCGGCACCACGACCTCGTCCTCCGAGCTTGCGGGGACCTCGGTGAAGCCGATCGTGCACGGACCTCTCGGCTTAGTGGCTTGGGCGAGGCTGTCGGCGCGAGCGTCGCGCGGCGCAAGCACACCGGTGCCGAGAAATCCTGCCGCGGCGGCCGTAAGGCTACCGCCGAGCATCGTGCGACGGCTGAGCCGCGCCTCGATGAGCTCGGAGAGGTGCTTGTTTGCAGAGGGATTCGAGCCGATGTCATCACTGTCGTTCATAGCTATTTCTCCTGTTGCGCGCGCGACGCTAGCTCCGGCTTGTGAGCCGCGATTGACACGCACGTGAACAGGCGACGAAGAGCGACCGCGTCACCAGACCAACGCTTGCTTGTCGCCGAGCTGTCACAGCGCGGCGCGGTTTGCGTGATACGCGCTCTTCGCGATTCCTCGCAGGAGCACGATTCATGACTCTCTCGCTATCCAATCGAGCGCGGCCGTTCGCGCTCGCGTTTGTGTTCGCGTTGGCGACGAGCTGCGGCGGGAAACAAGAAGAAGCGATTCCCGCTCCGACCGCAGCAGCGCAGCCGTTGGCGATCGATGCGCCCGCGCCCGCGCCTGCGACCAGCGAGCCAGCCGCCGGAACATGCGAGGCCTGTCGCGCGCGCTACTGCACCGACTACCAACGCTCCGGCGTCGATCTGCTGGCGGGCTGCGCCGGCAAGCCGGATCCGAAGCTCGTGCCCAATCCTGATGCGCGGTTCGCGCAGGATTGCAGCGCGGTGCTCGCGTGCGCGTACAAGCACAAGTGCGGATACGACGCGCTGCGCGGTCCAGCGCAGTGTTATTGCGGCTCCGCATCGCTGGAAGATTGCGATGCCTCGGGACCCGCGGCGGACGCCAGCTGCGGGGCCGAATGGAAGGCCGCCACGCGCGGCGCGACGAATGCCGAGATCCTCTCGCGCTTCAGCGAGCTCGCGTACCCGAGCGGCTGGGCGTTCAGTCTGCTCGAGTGCGATCGCACGTACTGCGGGCCGACAAGCAAGTGGGGCGTCTGCACCCCGTGAAGAGATCAGCTGCGTTTCGGTGTCGTCACCAAGTCGGCACAAACGCTTGATAGACGCACTGGTCATGAGACTCGTCCGCGCCGCTTTCGTGATCGGTACCTGGCTGCTCGCCGGTTGCGCTGAAGACGTCTCATCGATCGAGCTGTCGAACGAGACCGACATGTTCGGTGCGACCGACGGCGATCGCGATGGCGGCAGAGTCGTCGCTGAATGCGATGGCGCAGCACAGGGCACGCCGTGCGGCGATCCGGGTGATCGCACGCATTGCATCTTCGATGCATGCATCCGCAACGCGTGCGGCGACGGCGTTCCGGCCGGCGGCGAGGAATGCGACGACGGCGACGAGCTCGACGGCGACGGCTGCAGCGCGCGTTGCCATATGGAGGTCGCGCCCGGTTGCGGCAACGAAGTGCTCGAGCCCGGCGAAGAGTGCGACGACGGCAACACCGCGAGCGGCGATCGCTGCGAGGCCACCTGCACGCTTCCAGTGACGACCGGCGATGGGGACGGCGACGTCGGCGATGGGGACGGCGACGGAATTATCGACGTCGGTGATGGTGACGGCGATGGCGATGGCGATCAAGTCGTCGATGCCGGTGATGGAGACGGCGATGGTGACGCCGACGCGGGCGTGTTGAGCCCGACGTGCACGCCGTGCCGCGACACCTATTGCCGCGACTACGAGGGCTCCGGCATCGATCTCGTCGCTGGTTGCTTCGAAGCGATCCAAGCCGGCAACGACATCCCCGAGCCCGACCCGCTGTTCGTTCAACACTGCACCGAGGCGGTGAGCTGCGCGTTCACGAACGACTGCGGCTACAACCTCGCGCGCGGCCCGGTCGAGTGTTACTGCGGCTCGCGCAGCACCGATGATTGCCAAGCCATGGGCCCAGGTCCGGACGCGCAGTGCGTGCAGGAATGGACCGACGCGACGCGCGGCACCTCGAACGCGAGCATCCTCGACCTGTTCAGCGAATTTAGCCGTCCGAGCGGTTGGGCGTTCTACGTGCTCACGTGCGACGCGACCAACTGCGACGATGCTGCGGCCGGCGACTGCACGCCTTGATCTGGGAGCCCGAAGTCATGCCTTCACGAATGTTCCTCGCACGCCTACAGACCTTGTGGATCGCTGCCGCGCTGCTTTGCGTTGCGCCGCACGCGCACGCCGAGGATCTGGAAACACGCTTCTCGATCGACGACGCAAACCCGGAAGGCTCCGTACCGACGCAGCAAGAAGCCATGAAGGCGCCGCTGCAAATGGGCTACTGGGTGATGCTCATTTCCGAGCGCGCGGAGGGCGCCGAAGCGCGCAACGACTTCGCTGCCGCCGTGAAGTACTACCGCGCGCTCGCCAAGGCCGTCCCCGACCGCGCGACGGCATACGGGAAGATGTGCAAAGCGTACGAAGCGCTCGACGATCGGGAGCGCGCGATCGCCAGCTGCAAGGCCGCGTTGGCCAAGGGCGGCGCAGCGCTCGAAGACGCCACACGCCTTTCCCACTTGCTGCTCGCCAAGCCGTCCGCGCTCGACGCAACGGAGAAAGCGGACGTCGAGGCCGTGATCGCGCACCTCGAGTCGGGCCAGGGCGTAGCCGATCAAACCGAAGACGAGAAGCACAACGCACGCCTAGCCGGCGGGACCCTGCGCTGCGAGCTCGCGCTCAAGATCAACGACGCAGCGATGCTCGGCGCGTGCGTCGCGCAGCTCAAAACGCTCGCGCCCAAGGACCCGCGCACGTTCGCGTTCGGTTTCGCGCACGCGCTGATGACCGAAGACACGGACACGGCAGCCTCGGTGATCGAAAAGGCACGCGCCGCCGCCATCCCCGCTCCCGCGATCAGCGCGATGGAGCAGCGCCTCAAGGATGCGCGCGCGACGACCACGCCGTGGTGGCCGCGCGGCGAAGGCTTCTGGATCGTAGCGCTCGCGCTGCTCGCGCTGCTCAGCGCGGCCTTGCTCACGCGCCGCGCGCTGCGCGTACGCGCAGCTTAGCTCGTTGCGCCGGAGCTCGCCTCCGGCTCGCTGCTCAGTTCAACTGGAACTGAATGCGAATCAGGCGTGTGCTCGGAACCGAGCGCCCGTCGAGTCGCGCGGGCTGGAAGCGCCACTGCTGAACCGAAGCGATCGCGGCGTCATCGAGCGTGCGCTGCAAACCTTGGCGCACGCGCACCTTGCGCAGCTTGCCGCGCTCGTCGATGTCGGCCTCGAGCAACACGAAGCCCTCGATGTTCGAGCGCCGCGCGGCATCCGGATACTCCGGCAGCTCCGGCTCGATCGCTTGCGCCGGTTGCATCTTCGACGCCTTCGCGGGCACCACCGGCACGATCGCTTTGCGCACGACCGGCACCGAGGGATCACCCATCTGCGTCTTGCCGGTGCGAAAGCCCACGCCGCCAGGTCCAGAGCCCGCGGCGAAGCTGGATGAATCCAAGCCCACATCCGGCGCCGCATCATCTGCGGGCGGTGCATCTTCAGGCAGCGCTTCTTCCGGTGGAGCCTCGGGCTCCGGCTCCTCTTCGGCCTTCGCCTTCTTGGGCGGCGGCGGAGGTGGCGGAGGAGGGGGCAGATCGGTCTTGGGCGGAGGCGGCGGAGGCGGTGGCACGGTGTCGTCCACCACGGCCATCTCCAGGATCTCGGGCAGGATGCGCACCGACGGCACGACGTTTTGCGCGACGACGAGCATCGTCGCGGCCAGACCGATTGCAACGCCGCCGCCTACTGCAAGGCGTTGCCAACGACCCTTCGCCTCTGGCTCATCTTCGAGCGCGTTCATCGATCCGTCCTGCTTCTGCCGTGATTAGAGCGCTTGGCTCGGTGGTGGTTGCACGGAGCCGTCGGCCGCGCGCTTCACGTTGATCGCAAAGCGAGCGAGCCCATTGGTCCGCACGAGGTCGATCACCTTCACGACACTGCCGTGCTTGACCTCGTTGTCCGCGGCGATGATCGCCTGCGTGTTTGGATTCGTTTGGGCAGCGGCTTGGCACGCAGCCGCGATCAGCGCCTCGTTCGAGGGTTTGCCGTTCAGGTACAGCGAGCCGTTGCGATCCACGACGATCGAGAGCGTGGTCTCGATCGCTTCGGTCGTCTTCGCCGCCTTGGGCAGCTCGACCTCGATCGCATCCTTCACGATGTACACGGACGCGACCATGAAGATCACGAGCAACACGAGCATCACGTCCACGAACGGCGTGATGTTGATGTCGTTCATTCCCTCGTCGTCATCAGCCTTGAGTGCGCCTGCCATATCACTCCTCCGCCGCCATCGCGGTCTCGTGCAAGTCGCTGCTGAACCGATCGGTGCGCTTGAGCTGTGCGACCACCAAGCGGACCAAGAAGTCGGTATCGCCCACGCGCTTCTTCATCATCTGCTTGAACCAGTTGTAAGAAACGACCGACGGGATGGCGACCAAAAGGCCGACCGCGGTTGCGACCAGCGCTTCGGAGATACCTGGGCCGACGACCTCGAGGCCGCCCTTCGGATTGCGACCGAGCTCGGCGAACGAGAGGATGACGCCGATGACGGTGCCGAGCAGACCGATGAACGGAGCGTTCGAGCCCACCGTTCCGAGGAAGCTCAGCGCGCGCTCATAGCGCTGGCGCTCGCGGATCATCGAGGCCGAAGCGATCTCTTCGACCGCATCCGCGCCGCCGTTGTAGAGCGAGAGTGCGTCACCGAGCACGCGCTCTTCCATCGACTTTGCGCGCTGCACGAGCGCCTTGGCTTGCGCGAGGTCGCCGTTCTCGAGCGTCTTGAGCAACTTGCGCGCGATCGCGGTCACGTTGATGCGCGTCGACTGGAAGAGCCACAGCCGCTCGACGATCACGAGCACGCTGATGCAGGCCAGAGCGAGCAGCAACCACATCACCCACTCAGCGCCCAAGTCCGCGAGCTTGGTGAACGTCTCGACCAGCGAGAAGCCGCGTGTGACTGGTTCGACTGCCTTCATTGGTAAATCCCTTCGCCAGCTCGCGCCAAAGCGGCGCCCGACGGGAGGTGCTTACCAACCGTGTGAAACGTCTAGGTGACAAAAGAGCGACGAGCCCGAGGCGATTATGCCGGCCTGCGATCAGCCTCGCTGCGGAAGCGATAGCCGACGCCACGCACGGTTTCGACGGCATGCCGGGCGGCGCCGAGCTTGCGGCGGAGCCTTTTAACGGAGGCGTCCACGGTGCGCAGCGAGACGCCTTCTTCGCCCCAAACCGACTGCCGGAGCTGAAGCCGCGAGAGCACCGCGCCCGGCCGGCCCTGCAGCACGGCGAGCAGGTCGAACTCGCGCGGGCTGAGCGCGACCTCGTGATCGCGCACGCGCGCGCGGCGCGCCTCGAAGTCGAGCGCGAGCAACGCGTCCGGCTTGTTCGTCGCCGGCTTGCGCGCGCTGGCCTTGCTCTCGAGCGCGACGCGCATGCGCAGCATCAGCTCGCGCACGCTGAACGGCTCGACGATGTAATCGACCGCACCCAGCTCGAACGCGACGATGCGATCGATCTCGGCGTTGAGCGCCGTGACGATGACGACCGGAAGCTCGCGCGTTCGATCGTGCGACTTGAGCTGGCGACAGACTTCCGAGGCCGGCATGTCGCTCAGCACCCAGTCCAGCAGCACCGCCGAGAAGCCGCCGCGCAACGCGAACGACAAGCCTTCATGCCCCGTGCTCACGAACGTCGGCTCGAAGCCCTCGAGCGGAAGGTGCGCGCCGAGCACACGCCGCGCTTGATCCGATCCGCCGATGACAAGGGTCGCTGCCATGAGCCTGCCGCTGTAGCGCGCTCGAATGGTCGGTGCGTGACGGGCTCGCATCAGGCGGGTGACATAAAGAAAGGGCCAGCGTCATAAGACGCCAGCCCTTTCACGTTTCGAATCGAGCTGACCGTTTAGGTCAGCGACTCGCTCAGTTCTCGGGATACGCGGTCCAGCCCGCGCTCCAATCCTCGCCACCCGGCTCGAACGCACCGATGTACGTTGCAGTCACGTCAAAGCCGCTCGGCGGGGTCGCGCCAGCGTCGGCCGCAGGGCTGTCCGCTGCGGGCACGTAGTCGGGCGCGGTCGCGCTGAACGCATCGCCGAGCATCGGATCCTCGTCGAAGATGTTGTTCAGCGCGGCATCGCTGAAGAACTCGAGCTCGTTGAACGAGCCGTCGTCGTTAATCATCATGTCGAGCGGATCGACTGTCTCGTCGGCGATGTGGTTGCTACCGTCGCCACCGTTCTCGAAGAACAGGCAGTTCTCGATCACGAGGTCGTCGCCTGCGCCAACCGCAGTCTCAGCGTTACGGATGTCGACGCCTTCGACCGGGAAGCCCAGCACGATCACGTTGCGCAAAATGCCGCCCGTGCCACGGCGCAGGACCATACCGGTCGTGCCCGTCGTCTCGCCGCTGCCGATGATCGTCGCGTTGTAGACGTTCGGGATGTTGCGCGGCTCGGCGTCGTAGGTCGGGTCTTGATCGTCCCACTCGATGCCCGTGTCATCGGGCTCGATCTGCTGCACGACCAAGAACTGCACGTTGCCGACAAAGCCGTCGGCCGTATCGAAGCCGTCGTCCTTGTTGCCCGTAAGCACGATGTGATCGAGGTTCGGGCGACCGCCGAAGATCTCGATGCCGTC
>JAYUYY010000161.1:0-7100 GCA_043752225.1 Sandaracinaceae bacterium
AGGATGTCCTCGACCTCGAGTGAGGAGATGTTTTCGCCGCCGGAGATGATGATGTCCTTAGAGCGATCTTTGATCTTCACGTAACCGTCGGGCTGGAGCACTGCGAGATCGCCGGAGTGAAACCAACCACCGGAGAACGCCTCCTCGGTGGCCTTCTTGTTCTTCAAGTAACCCTTCATCGTGATGTTTCCGCGGAACATGATCTCGCCCATGGTCTCGCCGTCGGCGGGTACGGGCTGCATGGTCTCCGGATCCATCACGGTCATGCCTTCTTCAAGCAGGTAGCGCACGCCTTGGCGGCCGTTGCGCTCGGCGCGTGCGGTCACGTCCAAGCTCTCCCATGCGTCGTGCTTCGCGCACACGGAGGCCGGTCCGTAGACCTCGGTCAGGCCGTAGACGTGCGTGACGTCAAAGCCGATCCGCGACATGCCCTCGATCATCGCGGCGGGCGGCGCGGCGCCGGCGACGAGCGCCTTGACGCTGTGCGTGATGCCCTGGCGTTGCTCGTCGGGCGCGTTGATCAACGTCGAGTGCACGATCGGCGCGCCGCAATAGTGCGTCACGCCGTGCGCGCGGATCGCGTCGAACACGGCTTGCGACTCGACTTTGCGCAAGCACACGCTCACGCCCGCGGTCGCCGCGAGCGTCCATGGGAAGCACCAGCCGTTGCAGTGAAACATCGGCAAGGTCCACAGGTAGATCGGATGGCGCTGCATGTTCCACGACATCACGTTGCCGATCGCGTTGAGGTACGCGCCGCGGTGATGCGAGACCACGCCTTTCGGATTGCCGGTCGTGCCGGAGGTGTAGTTGAGCGCGATCGCGTTCCATTCGTCGCTCGGCGGCGGGAACACCTGGCTCGCGTCGCCTTCGCGCAACAGCGCTTCGTAGTCGAGCTCGCCGAGCTGCGCGCCCGCGCCCGTGTACTCGCTGTCGAGCACGTCGATCACCAGCGGCCTGTGCTTGAGCTGTGGGAGCGCAGCCGCGATCGTCGGCGCAAACTCGCGATCGGTGAGCAGCACTTTGGCTTCGCCGTGTTCGAGCATGAACGCGATCGCAGCAGCATCGAGACGTGTGTTGAGCGCGTGGAGCACTGCGCCGGTCATCGGCACGCCGAAGTGCGCTTCGTACATCTCGGGCGTGTTGGAGAGCATCGCCGCGACGGTGTCGCCGGGACCTACGCCACGCCGCGCCAAAGCCGACGCGAGCTGGTGGCAACGCGAGCGCGTTTGCTGCCAGGTGAAGCGCTTGGAACCGTGGATCACCGAGACGCGATCCGGGTACACGTCCGCGCTCCACTCGAGGAACGTGAGCGGCGTGAGCGCAGCGAAATTCGCGTGGTTCTTGTCGAGATCGCGATCGTAGATGTTGGTGCTCATGCGGCCTCTCCAAGCTCTTCCGGGCGAGGACCCGCCCGCCCTCGCAGCGATACCAGCGTAACGCACAAATCCCGTGCTACGCCTGCTCGCGTGAACACCGAACGAGCCGGCGCGCAGCCGCCCGCGATGATCGAGCCCCTGCCCGCCGCGCGCAGCAGCGCGCTGATCGAGCTGCTCGCGAGCGCGGAGTGCCCGGCGCTGACCGCGCGCCGCGCGCGCCGCGAGGAGCAGAGCGGTGTCTCACACGATCCGATCGTCTGGACGCGCGCGCTCGGCAGCAATGTCTGGGACGCGGACGGTAACCGCTACGTGGACCTGAGCGCGGGCTTCGGCGCGGCGGCCGTGGGCCATAACCACCCGAGCGTCGTGAGCGCGATCCAAGCCCAGAGCGGCACGCTCGTGCACGCGCTCGGCGATGTCCATCCGTCGGACGTGAAGATAGCGCTGCTCGAAAAGCTCGCGGCGCTGGCGCCGTTCGAGGACGCGCGCGTGATGCTCGGGCTGAGCGGCTCGGACGCGATCACCGCTGCGCTCAAGACCGCGCTGCTCGCCACGCGCAAGCCGGGTGTGCTCGCGTTCAACGGCGGTTATCACGGGCTCGACTACGCGCCGCTCGCGGCGTGCGGCTACAGCGACGCGTTTCGCGTGCCATTCGAAGCGCAGCTCAACCCGCACGTGGTGTTCGCGAGCTATCCCGACGGCGATTCGCTCGACGGCACGTTGAAGCAGGTAGAGCGCGCGCTAACCGATCCGCGTGAGCCGATCGGCGCGATCCTGGTCGAGCCGTTGCAAGGCCGCGGTGGAGTGATCGTGCCGCCGCCGCGCTTCTTGTCGGAGCTGAGCGAGCTGTGTCGGCAGCATGGCGCGCTGCTCGTGCTCGACGCGATCATGGCGGGGCTCGGACGCACGGGATCATGGCCGCTCGGCGCGGAGCGCGATCTGCAAGTCGACTTGGTGTGCTTGGGCAAAGCGCTCGGCGGCGGGCTTCCGGTCAGCGCCTGCATCGGTCGCTCGGAGGTGATGGCCGCGTGGGCGGACGCGACCGGCAGCGGTGGCGTCGCGCTGCATACCGGGACGTTCTTCGGCAACCCTCTCGGATGCGCTTCGGCGCTCGCGACGCTCGCGACCTTGGAGCACGAGCAATTGCCGCAGCGCGCGGCACGCGTGGGCGCGTCGCTGATGCATGCGCTGCGCACGCGCCTGGGCGATCGAGTGAGCGCGGTGCGCGGCGAAGGGCTCTTGATCGGCGTCGATCTAGGCACGCCCGAGCGCGGCCTGGCAGCAGGGCGCGCGTTGCTCGAAGCCGGCTACATCACGATCCCCGCCGGCGATGGCAGCGTGGTCTCGCTCACGCCCCCGCTCACGATCGCCGAATCGCTGCTCGAGGACTTCATCGCCGCGCTCATGAAAGTGCTGGGAGCTCACGCGTGAGCGAGGCGCGTACGCGCGAGGCGCTCGCACTCGAGGTCAGCGCGCTGATCACGCGGCTCGCGAGCGCTCGCGACGACGCCGCACGCGATGCACTGCTCGAAAATGTGCTCGCGTTTCAGCGCGCGCGCGTCGAGCCGTATGCACGCATCGTCGCCCAAAGCGCGCAACGCAATGAGCCCGCGCTGCTCTGGCCGGCGGTGCCGACCGATGTGTTTCGCTTCGTGCGCGTCGCGGTCCATCCGGCCGAGCACGATCGGCTCGTGTTTCGCACATCGGGTACGACCACGACCGATGCGGCGCGCGGTCAGCACCACGTGCGCGAGCTCGCGCTCTACGATCAAAGCGCAAGAGCCACAGCGCGCCAGCTGCTCTTTCCAGATGTCGAGCGCATGCGCCTGATCGTGCTCGCGCCGAGCGCCAGCCAGCTGCCAGATTCGTCGCTCTCGTACATGCTGGATCGCTTCGCGGGCTGGTTCGGGATCGGCGAGAGCGTTCAGGTCTGGCGGGACGGCGCGCTCGACCTCGAGCTGCTGATGCGCGCGCTGCGCGAAGCGGAAGACAGCGATCAGCCGGTCGCGCTGCTCAGCACCTCGTTTGCGTTCGTGCATGCCGATGATGGCTTGAAGGACGCGCGCTTTTGCCTGCCGAAGCACAGCCGCATCATGCAGACCGGCGGGTTCAAGGGCCGCTCGCGCGAGGTCGCACCGGACGCGATGCGCCAGCTGCTGAGCGCGCGCTACGGCGTGCCCGAGGCGTTCATCGTCGCGGAATACGGCATGACCGAGCTGTGCTCGCAGCTCTACGAGCAGACGCTGCGCGACGCGGTGCTGGGCCTTCCCGCGAGCGCACGCAGGCTGATCGCGCCGCCGTGGGTGCGCGTGAGCGTGGTCGATCCGGAGACGCTGTTGCCGGTCACGGATGGACGCGAAGGTCTGATCCGGATCGACGATCTCGCGAACCTCGACACGGTGTGCGCGATTCAAACCTCGGATCGCGGCGTGCGTGTGGACGATGGTGTAATCGTGCTCGGCCGAGCGGCGGGTGCGGTGCCGCGCGGTTGCTCGCTCGCAGTCGACGCGGCGCTCGCACGCGGAGGTTTGAGCGCGTGAGCTCGGCGGAGAACGAGCCGCGTGCGTTGTGGTCGCGCGTCGCGCAAGCAGGAGGCCGGCTTCGTGCCTCTTCGCTGGAGCAGCGCGCGGCGGCGATCGCGAACGTGGCCCGCACGCTCGCCAGCACGCAGGATGAGCGGCTCTTGGACACGCTCGCGCAGAGTGCAGGTCTCTCGCGAGCAAACGTGCGCTGGGCGCTGCGCACGACGTTCGAGATCTTTTCCTTCGACGCGCTGCTGGCGCTTGCGAGCACGCGTGCGCACGCCGCTCCGGAAAGCGCGGTTGCGGTCGTGCTCGCCGGCAACGTCTTCACCGCAGCCGCGCGGCCGATGCTCTTGCCCTTGCTGGTCGGTTCACCGGTGCTGGCCAAAGCGTCGAGCCGCGACGACGCATTGCCGTTCACGATCGCGCGCATGTTGAGCGACGAAGATGCGCTGCTCGGCGCGGCCTGCGGAGTCGTGAGCTTTGCGCACGATGAGCACGACAAGCTCGACGCGTTGCTCGCGGGCGCGAGCAGCGTGCACGTGCTCGGCAGCGATCAAGCCGTCGCCGCGGTGCGCGTGCGGCGCGGCCGCGAGGCGCGCTTCGTCGGCCGCGGGCACGGGCTCGGCATGGGCCTAGTCGCGAGCAGCGCGCTCTCCAGTGAAGACAGCGCGCGTGACGTGGCGCGAGCGTTCGCGCAGGACGTCGCGGCGTATGACCAGCGCGGCTGCTTGTCGCCGCACGCCGTGATCGTCGAAGAGCGCGCAGGTGCTGCGCTGCGCGCGGGCGACTTCGCGCAGCTGCTATCCGAAGCGTTGTCGGCGATCGCGAGCGAGCGCCCGCGCGGAGACTTACCTCAACACGCAGCGGCCGAGCAGCTGCAGTGGCGTGGCGTCGCCGCAGCGCGCGGCGAGCTGCACGTGGGCGCGCAGCACTCGGTGAGCTACGAGCATGCAGCGCCGATCCGGCCGAGCCCGGGCTATCGCAACATCGGCGTCTACGCGCTCGGCGAGCAAAGCGTGCGCGAGCGCGTCGCGGCATACGCGTTCGCGCTCAAGGCCTTCGGAGTCGCGGGCTCAGCGCACGAAGTCGGAAAGCTCGCGCCGTACGTCTGCCCAGCGGGGCAAATGCAAACGCCGCCCCTGCAGGCGGCGCTCGATGGTCTGCACCCGCTGACCGGGCTCTGCAGCTAACGGCGCGTCAGACGCCGATGAACAACGGCGCGTCAGACGCCGATAAACAAACGGTGGCCGAAGTTACGCTCGAGGTGGCTGTCGAAAATCTTCGTCGCCGCCATGTCGATGTCGTACTCGACGCGCTTGAACTCGAAAAGCCGAGTCGCGGTGTCGTAGATCGTGTAGCTCGCGCGGTTGTCGTAATCGCGCGGCTGGCCGACGGAGCCGACGCTCACGATGTACTTGAAGCCGTCCTTCAAGACGAAGTCTTGCGACGGCAGCTCTTCGACGAAGCCCGGCTTCATCGCGAAGACCTTACACAGGTGCGAATGACCAATCACGGTCAGACGACCCAAGTCTTCGAAGATCGGCAAACACTCGCGCGCTTGCTCGGGCGCGAAGATGTACTCGAACTCCTCGATGCGAACCGGCGAGCCATGACAGAGCAGCACTTCGTGCTCGGTCATCATGCGCTTGTAGGGAAGCGTCTTGAGCCACGCCATGTTGTCGCGCGACAAGCTGTTGGCGTGTTGGTCGAGGGCTTGGCGCGCGGCCTCGTAGTAATACGAGTAGTCCATGCGCCCACAAACGGCAGCGTCGTGATTGCCGAGGATGGTGACCTCGGCGAGCTTGCGCACGAGATCGCTGCATTCGTTCGGGTTCGCGCCGTACCCGACGACGTCCCCGAGACAAAAATAGTGATCGATGCGCTCGCCGCGATACGCCTCGATGACGGCGCTCATCGCTTCTAGGTTGGCGTGCACATCGCTGAAGATGGCTAGGCGCATGCGCGGAGGGCCATCCTATAGAGCGCGCGCTCAGTTGTGTAAACAACCGCCCGTGGTCCTTACGTTAGGGCAGGTTTGTTTGCTCGAGGATGGCGTAGAGGGCCTGCGAGAGGCGAGCTTCGGGGGTCGCGTCGTGCAGCGTGCCCCCCTGTCGGACCGCTCGATCCTCCCAATCCAGGCGCGAACGGCGGGCTAAAGCCTGTTTGGCAGCAAGCGCAAGGACCGTGTCCTGATCGCGCTCCATATTTTCCAGGTCTTGAGCGCAGCCGTGATTTGCGAGGTGAGCGAGCGCGACCATCAGGCGTTCGCGGCGCGAGCTGCCGTGGATCCCGCGACCAAGAGCCCGTAGCGCGGCCAGGCCAAAATCGCCGAGCGCGCGGGCAAGCTCGTGCCAGCTCGGGGTGGGCTCGGCCTCGAGCTGCTCGAGCAAGGGCGCAAGGCCGCGGCGCAGTTTCAGCCGGCCGAGGGCGACCGCGCACGATTGTCGGACCGGCGCGCTGGGCGAGCCGAGGCCCGCGATCAACGCCTCGACCGCGCGCTCGCCAAACACCGCGAGGCACGCGACCGCGTACACGACTTGGTCGGCGGGCAGCTGATCGAGCGTCGAGAACACCGGGTTCACGCTGCTCGGATCACGCCTTCGCGACAGCTCGAGAAACACCTGAAGGCGACGCTGATTGTCCTTCAACATCGAGTGCAACGACTCGACATCGCAGCTCTGCAGCTCGGGATCGAACGCGGGCGAAGGCTGTGTGAGCGGCGCCGCGACTCCGACCGGCGCAGGTGCCATCGCGACCGAGGTTGCAGCCGATGCCGCAGCCGGCAAGACGACACGCGTCTCGGCATCCGTTTGATTCGAAACGCGTTGTGCTCGCGCCTCGCGCTCGGCTTGGCGCTGGGCAAGCGACGAACGCGCCGCTCCGCCAAAACCGGGCGAAGGCTGAGTCGGCGGTGCAGCGGACACGCGCGCGGCGCTGGCCGGCGCATTCAAGCGGCCGGACGAGCTGTCGGTGTGCCCGCGCAACGGCGGCGGCAGCGTGCTGCGCGGCGCCGGTCGCGCAGAACGAAGCGGCGGCGGCGCGAACCGACCCGGCAACGGCGGCGGATCGGTGCTGTGCGGCGGAGTCGCGAGGCCCGGCTCTGCGAACACGCCGCCGGTCTCTGGGTACTGGCCCGCCACGCGCGCGAGCGCGGCCACGACCGTCGGCTCTTCGGCCGGCGCGCTCAGGCGCATCT
>JAYUYY010000162.1:0-7086 GCA_043752225.1 Sandaracinaceae bacterium
TCGACGGTGCTGGCTCTTCAGTACTTTGAACGTTCCCGCGACGTCACGAAACCACACGCGCACTAAGAAAGATGCGCGACGCGCCGCCTTCACCTGGCAATGTCAGCGCTTAGAACTGAGAGAAGAACTCCCAGATCGCCGTGCTCGCAAAGCTAGGCACCGTGTGACCGCCGTCGAACTCGCACCAAACGACGGGCAGGCCATCGTCACAGCCTTGATAAGCGACGCAGCCGTTGGCATCGGCGGGATCTGTGGTCGAGTCGCAGTGATTCGCCATCACCCAGTGGTCGCGGCTCCCTTGGCCGGAAGCGAACGTCACGATCGTGTCCGTGTTGCCGTGCGTGAGCCAGACAGCGACCTCGCCGACGCACGCATCGCCGCCGCCGAACGCGCGCGGACCCATCCCGGCCATCGGTGCGATCGCGCGAAACTGATCGCCGAGCGCGCAGCCGACGGTGTTGGACATGATGCCGCCGTAGCTCATGCCGACGGAGAAGATGCGCGTCTCGTCGATGCAGTAGCTGCTGCGTAACCACTCCAGCATCGCGCGCGTGAACGCGACATCGCGGCCGCCCATGTTGTCCCAGCCGGGGCCGCTGCCGACCGCGTTCGAAGTGTCGAGGCCTTGGCCCGCGACGAAGATCGTGGTGCCCGCGGCTTGGCTCTCGAGCCCGTAGAAGCCACCGCGGCCGAAGCCAGCCGCGATCTGCTGTGCCATGCCGCCGAGCCCGTGCCACGCGAACACCAGCTTGTAGGGCGTATTCGGAGCGTAGTCGTCCGGTATGGCGACGATGAATTCGCGCTGCGTGCCATCGACGTCGATCGTCTGCGCGCCGTCGGCTGGGAAGTCCGCAACGCCGCAGCCGCTCGAGCCCGCGGGCGGCGGTGGCTCCATCCCGCTGTCCATGTTCATCGTGGCCCCGCCGATACCGGCCTGTGTAACCGGTGGCGCGGCCATCATGCCGCCGGTGCCCATGCCGGTCGTGCCCGCGACGATGCCCATGCCCGCGACGGTTCCTGCGGTCGTGCCCGCGGTCGTACCGGCTGTCATGCCGGCGAGCCCGCCGACGCCGCCCGAGGCTTGCATCGGGTTTGCGAGCACGCAGGTCGTGCCGGATACGACCATGCCGACCGGGCAGGTGATCGGGTTTGGATCCGCGTTGTCGTCTTCGCTGGCCATACAGCCGAGCGCTGTACAGCCGAGCGCGAGCCACGCGCACGTCGCCGATGTCCATGCTGCGTTTGCTGATCGTCTCGCGTTAAAGCTTCTCATCGCTGTCTCTCCGTCGTTGCTCACCAGCCCGATGCAGCACCGGCCGTGAGAAGCTCCGCAACCCCGCAGGACTCCGTCATCTCATTTGAAGCATCGTGTTTTGAGCTACTTGCAGAAGAACACGAGCTGCGATTGCGCGTTCGCGGTGTCCTCGAGCAGCTCGATCTCGAGCGTCTCGTCCCCCAGCTCGAGCGTCGCGGGGCCAGGCTCGAAGCTCGGCTCGACTCCCCCATCGACCAGCACCACCGGGAAGTCGAGCATCGCAGGCCGGCCGTCGAGCGTGAGCTCGATCGTGGTCGAGCCGCCGTCGCGCTCTCGCCGCACGCTTTGCACGTCGCGCTCGAGCATGCGCTCGCGATAGCCGAGGAATACGCGGAAGTCTTCGTAGCGAAGCTCGTCCTCGTCGGGCCGCGTCACGATCACGCGTTGGCCGCCGTCGATCGCGCCGAAGTATTCGATCGTGACGCCGCTGCCGAGCGGAGCACACGGGTCTCCGAGGGTCGTGCCGCCTTCGTCGTCGGCACAGGCGAAGAGGGCGATCGTCAGCGATAGGGTGACAAGGGCTCGCGAGGCGCGCATTGCGGCAGAGCGTACCGCGCGACCTCGCGAGCCGGAACGCGATCTCGATGGGCGCCGCACTGTTCGGCGTTGCAGACTGCGGCGGTGAGCGTTCGGTCGACGCGCAGGCTCGTTGCAACGGTCGCGTGGGCGCTCGCGATCGCGGCGCTCGCGTTCTGGCTTTGGTCATCGGCGCGTCCACGGCAGTCCGAGCCACGCGCGAAGTCAGACGAGCGCGCAGAGACCGCGGACGACGTTCGAGCACGGCCCACCGCCAAGCGCCCGCTTTGGCCCAACGCGCCCGCACAGCGCAAACGCGTTGCGCCGGCCGTAGCGTGTGAGCCGCGCGCGAGCCGCGGCTGCCACGCTGGCGATGTCTACTGGCTCGACAGCTGCGGTCGCTGGACCGACAAAGCCGAGGAGTGCGGCGCGCGCTTGTGCGAGGGCGATGCGTGCGAGCCCGACGACGAGCTGGCGTGTGCCGGGCTCCCGCTCGAGGGCGTGTGCGATGGCAACGTCGTGCGCGGCTGTCTCGAAGGCTGGCCGTTCACGGTCGATTGCGCGGAGCTCGGCAAGCGCTGCGTGATCGGCGATGAGGGGGCCGGATGTCGCAAGCCGAGCGCGGAGGACTGCGAGCACTTTGGAACGCTACCGCGTTGCGAAGGACAAAAGCTGCTCACGTGCGTCGCGGGCGAGCGCGTCGTGCGCGACTGCGCGGCGATGAGCGCGCGCTGCGAGGTGCTCGCGCACACCGGCCTGGCTTCGTGCGTCGTTGCCAGCGAGCTCGCGCGCGCGCCGCGCGACAACGAGCCGTGCGGGCCGTGCGGTTGTCTGGAGGGCATGCCGATCTTCAGCGACGAGTCGTGCAACGGCAAAGACGATGACGGCGACACCTGGATCGACGAAGACGTGAGCTGCGAGCCGCTGCAGGTGATCGCATTCGTCGTAACCGACAGCGCGGGTGGCAGCAGCTATAGCGCGGAGGACATCGAGCAAGAGATCGCGAGCGTGGATGAAGTTTTCTCCGCGGATCACGGCGGCTTGCGCATGCACGTCGCGCTCGCGGGGCTCGTCGAGCTGCCGCGCCCCGACTATTTGAGCATCGAGGATGACGAGCTCGGTCCGTTGCTCGCAGAGCTGCGAAGCAACCCGAGCCTCGCGTCGAGCCAAGGATTACGCGTGCCGATCGTGTTCACCGACGAGCTCGCCAGCGACGACACGCCCAAGGCGGGCCTCTCGACCCTGCCCAACGGCACCTGCGGCGGCACGCGGCGCACGCCGTTTCCGCAACCGCTACGCGGCGTAATCGTAGTCGCCAAGCGTCGCGCGCCGACCACCGTTGCGCACGAGCTCGGCCACTTTCTAGGTCTGTGTCACACGCACGAAGCCGATCCCGAAGCCGTCGTGCGCGTCGCGCGCTGGCGCAATCGCGATGGCAGCGGGCGCGAGTCGACGTGCGACGCCGTGTGCTCGCTCGAGGGCGACGGCATCTGCGACACGCCACGCGACCCCGGGCCCGAGAGCTGCACGTACGACGCGCGCTGCGACGTGCAGTGTGGAAGCGGCGACGTCCCCAGCGCGCGCAACTTGATGAGCTACTACACTTCGTGCCGCGATCAGCTCACGCCGATACAAACCGTGGAGCTGCACCGATCGCGTGCGTTGCTCGACGGTTGGTACCGCTGCGCCGAGCCGAGCGAGTGCCCGTGCTTGCCAGACGGTGTTGCCGCGCCTGCCGACCGAATCGAGCGCATCGCGTGCCCCGAGCAGATGAGCTGTCGCCCGACTGCGAGCGGTGACTTCGGCTGCTCACTCGATGGCGCGCTGCTCGAAGGCGAACGCTGCCGCGCGCACGCCGAGTGCGGCGCCGACCTCGTCTGCGTCGAGCAACGCTGTGCGAATTGGCCGACCCCCTAATGCATCGCGCGAATGACGCGACCTGCGCTCCGGGGCACCATGTCGCCAACGAGGGCCCGCCATGACGAACAACGCGCACACTCTTCTTCGATCCGTGCCAAGTCGATTGCTGCTGATCGCGGTGTGCACTTGGCTCTGCGCTGCTGCGTGCAGTGACACGGACGGCGATCGCGATGCCTCGAGCGAGAGCGACTGGCTCGCCTGTGCGCTCGACGACGAGTGCACGCCCGCGCGTGCGAATGCGACGTGCGGCGCCGAGGGCTACTGCGTCGATCCGACGGGCGTTCCGATCGAAGTGCCGTCGAGCGGAGGCAGCGGTGGCTCTGGCGGTCGTGGTGGCTCCAGTGGGTCCAGCGGCGGCAGCTCGGGAAGCGGCGGCGCGAGTGGCAGCACCGGCACCGGCGGCACAGGCATGATCGATGCGGGCAGCTACGACCCGTGTGCGGACAAAGCGTGCGACGATCCCTGCACGCTGTGCGCGCCAGGCGTTGCGGATTGCATCGAGACCGCCGAGGTCAAGCGCTGCGATCAAGCGGGCAAATGCACGGGCAGCCCGGTTGAGTGCACCGGAAGCGGCGTGGTGCTTCCGGACTGCGGCGCGGACACAGTCGGTGCGAGTTGCTCGCACAGCGCGACGCAACCCACGCCCGAGTGTTGCGACGGCTCGCAGCACCTGCGCTGCTCGGACCAGGGGTGCACCGACAGCATTCCCGGCTCGTGCTTCGGCGTCTTGCAGCAGGTTGCGGGCTCCGACGCATGCGGCGGCTATCAACCGTGCGAAGGCAAAGCCTGCGGCGATAGCTGCGACCTGTGCGATCCCGCTGATCCGACCTGCGCGCAGAGCGACGCGCTCCGCACGTGCGACCGCGCTAGCAACTGCGTAACCGGCAGCGCGGACTGCAGCGCACCCGCGATGTGCGATCCATCCGCGAGCAACACCGATGCGTGCGGCGCAGGCGAGGTCTGTTGCGGCGTCGGCCGCTGTGGACCGATCGGCCGTGACCAAGGCGTGTGCGAGATCGCCGATCCCGACACCGGTGGCTGCATGCCTTGCGCGTGCGAGACCCAACCGGGCGGCTGCCCGATCTGCAACTCACCCGACACGCTGATCGCAACGCCCGACGGCGAGCGCGCGATCTCGGAGCTGCGCGAGGGGGACCTCGTGCTGAGCATGCACCGCGGCGAGCTGATAGCCGTGCCGGTGGTCGAGACTCGCCAAGTCATCGTCACCGACCATGCGGTCGTGCGACTCACGCTCGACAACGGCCGCACGATCGAAGTCAGCGGCTCACACCCGACCGCGGCTGGCCAACGCCTCGACGCGCTGCAACCCGGCGACAGCGTCGGCGCACTGCAGGTCGTTTCAATCGAGCTCGTGCCGTACACGCACGACCGCACCTACGACATCCTGCCCGCGTCGGACAGCGGCACGTATCTCGCTGCGGGCGCGTTGTTAGGCAGCACGCTCGCAAGCATGCCGATGCACTAGGCCGAGACTCAGCGCGCTCAGATATTCCTAAGAACGCCTTCATCGCGCTGCTGGATGATCCCGACCAAATAGTCGTAGTCCGCGCGCTCTCCGCCCCATCCTGGAAGGCCGGTCTTCGCATGGATATCGAGGCCACGCTCCCTGTGCGCATGTCTAAGTATCTCGTGACCACCCTGTCTAAGAGATCTTGGCTTTGGTGCGTGCTCGAGCACGCGGCCGTCCGGTCGTCGCACTCGCAGCTCACCGTCCTCGATCGCGAGCGAGAAGCCGCCCTCGTGCACGAGCCCATGATGCGTCCGACAGAGCAGCACGAGGTTGTCGAGCCGCGTTTCGCCGCCGTCGGCCCAGTGCTCGATGTGATGTGCGTCCACGAACCGCGTGCAGTTGCAGCCAGGAAACTTGCAGCCTTTGTCGCGATGATCGAGAGCGCGCCGCAACGCGGGTGGAATCGCTCGCGTCTTGCGGCCGACGTCTAGCACCTCACCGCGTTCGCTCTCGAGCAGCGCCACCACGCTGGCATCGCACGCAAAACGCCTCACGACCTCGCGTGCGAGGGCGGGGCCGTCATGCACGTGGCATTGCACGTCCTCCGCATCGCTGGGTTTGGCGTTGTTCGCGTCGGAGCCAGCCAGAGCATTTACGTTTACATGCACCGTTACGAGCTGTCGGTCGCCTGCCGAGAGACCGTGCGCACCGTTCGCCAGCAACGTCTCGGCCAACAGCACAAGCGAGTCTGCTTGCAGCGCAGCCCAAGAGGTCGACTGCGCTTCGGCGGAAGCGTTTGCTCGGACCGCGGACGCCGCTTCAGCGGAAGCGCCGATGGCCGGTTTTGCGTCCTCGCGAAGCGCTTCACCAGCCGCTTGCAGTGCCTTCACGACTAGCGCGCCTAGATCGGCGGGCAGTCGCCCCTTGAACACGAAGCATCCATCCTCATCGCAGTAATAGGTGAGCTCGCGATCCCGATGCTGCGCCGCGGCGACGTCGCGCTCCGCAGCGCGGCTCGTTCGGCGATAGAGGCGCGACACGCGCTCGACGTGACTCGCCGTACCGTTCAACGCGATCGCGAGCAGGGCAGGCTCGTTCGCGGGCGTCGCGATGCGCGTCATGGCGCGCACCTTCGAGTAGCTCAGCTCACCGCGGCGCATCGCATCAGAGATGCCCGGTAACGCGTCGAGCGCGCGAGCGACGCGGACCTTCTCGCGTGCGGTGACGAGATCGATCCCGCACTTCCACGTCAGCCAATGCGCGCAGGAGCGAATACCGATGCCACCCCAGCCCTCACGGCGATCAAACTCGGCGATCAACTCGAGCTGACGGTAGGTGGCTGCGGAGAGGTGAGAGGTGAGAGGTGAGGGTGGTCAGCTCGTCTTCCAGAGCGTCGAGCGAGCGCTGTGGATCGCCCTCAGCCGACGAAAACGGGGAGAAGATTGGGAAATCGACAGATGACATACGAGCGCTCCTGGGTATATATATATATATATTATACTGTGAGCGCGTACAACGAGCAAGCGTATGTGTATGCTAATGAGCAGTGGATGTGTTGGCGCGCATCGCGCGGCTGCTACGTCGAAGCGGTGAAGGTAGACAGCGGCGCGTCCAGCTTGTGTGGATGGAAGCACTCGAAGGCGAGGCCGCCCGCGTCGTCGCCCAACAGCATGAGGAGGCGCGCGGCAATCTCCTGTGCGTTGCAATCAACTATGGTAACGCGCGACACTGTTCGAGGGCGGATGCCGTCTCGAACGGCGTTTATTAACTCAGCATCCAATGGAGATAGCGACAGTCCAAAGATCACGATCTCCGCAGCTTCACGAAGCGCTTGGGTAATTGCGAAGTGTCGCGCCCGGAGAAA
>JAYUYY010000163.1:0-2730 GCA_043752225.1 Sandaracinaceae bacterium
GCTCGCGCTCAAGGGTGGGGCGGTTGGCTCACGTCCAGCACCTCGCAAAACGCCTGCACGACATGGCCGACGACCTCATCCATGGGCACGCTGCGGCCGAGCAGTTGCTCTAGGGAGGTGACGCCTTTATCGCGGATGCCGCACGGCACGATCAGCGCGAACGCGTCGAGCGCGGTGCTCACGTTGAGCGCGAAGCCGTGCATCGTGACCCAGCGACTGATGCGCACGCCGACCGCGCCGAGCTTGTCGTTGCCGACCCACGCGCCGTTCAAGCCCGCGACGCGCGTGGCGTGGAGGCCGTAGACCGCCGCAACGCGGATCATGATCTCCTCGAGCGCGCTCACGTACTTGCGCACGTCGCGCCGATCGGGCGAGAGGTCGATGATCGGATACGCCACGAGCTGCCCCGGCCCGTGATAGGTGACGTCGCCGCCGCGGCCGGTCTCGTAGAGCTCGATGCCCTGCGCAGCGAGCGCCTCGCGCGACTGCAAGACGTTCTCCGGCTTGGCGCCGCGGCCGAGCGTGATCACCGCGGGCTCGTGCTCGAGCAAGAGCAGCGTGTCGCCGATCTTCTGCGCGACGCGCTGCTCGAGCAGCTCTTCTTGCAGCGCGAGCGCCTCGCCGTACGCGATCCGACCCAAGCGCTGCACCGTGAGCGAGCGGCTCACTTGTTCATGATGTGAATCGCCTCTTTGAAGGCGTGCCGGAACGATTCGCCGACCGCTTCGCCGAGCGTGGGATGCGTGTGCACCGTGAGCGAGACGTCTTCGGCGTACGCGCACATCTCGATCGCCAGCGTGGTTTCTGCGATCAGCTCGCTCGCTTCCGGTCCGACGATGCCTGCGCCGAGCACTTGGCCGGTGGCCGCATCGACGATGGTCTTCACGAAGCCCGCGGTGTCGTGCAGCGCCATCGCGCGCCCCGAAGCCGAGAGCGGGAACTTGCCGATCTTGACCGCGATGCCCTTTTCCTTGGCCTCGCTCTCCGACAAGCCGACGGTCGCGATTTCCGGATCGGTGAAGATGGCGGATGGCATCGCGCGGTAGTCGCACGCGGCCTTCTTGCCGGCGATCACTTCCGCGACCACTTCGCCTTGCTTGGACGCGCGGTGCGCGAGGTACGGCGCGCCGGTGACATCGCCGATCGCGTAGATGCTGACGATGTTGGTGCGCAGCTGATCGTCGACCAGGATGTGCCCGCGGTTGTCGGTCTTCACACCGAACTCTTCCAGGCCCAGGTCCTTGGAGCGCGGCCTAAAGCCGACCGCGACCATCACCACGTCGCAATCGATCGAGCGCGCTTGACCGTTGTGCTCGACCTGAACGACCGCGCGACCGTTCTCCACCTTGGCGCCGCCAGCCTTTGCGCCGAGCAAGAGCTCGCCGCCTGCAGCAACGAAGCGCTTCTCGACGACTTTAACCAAGTCTTCGTCGACGCCGGGCAGGATGCGCGGTTGCATCTCGACCACGATCACTTTGCTGCCGAGCTTTTGGTACACGCTGCCGAGCTCGAGCCCGATGATGCCGCCGCCGATCACGACCAGCGTCTTGGGGACCGCCGGCAGGCTCACGGCTTCTTTCGCGCCGATGATCACCTTGCCGTCGAATGCGAAGCCGGGCAGCTCGATCGGCGTTGCGCCGGTCGCGATCACGATGCCCTTGCGCGCGACGTACGACTCGGTCTTGCCGTCGCCCTTGTCGACCAACACCGTGTGCGCGCCGGTCAGCTTAGCGATGCCCGACACGATCGTGCCGCCGGTGCCCTTGACCAGGCCCGAGACGCCCGAGGTCAGACGCTTGACGATGCCGTCCTTCCAGCTCTGCATCTTCGCGACGTCGACCTCGACGCCGGAGACCTTGATGCCCATCGCTTCGCCTTCGCGCGCGTGGTGGGCGAGCCCGGCTGCATGGATCAGCGCTTTGCTCGGAATGCAGCCCCAGTTCAAGCACACGCCGCCGACCGACTCGCGTTCGACGAGCAGCGTCTTTTGGCCCAGCTGTCCCAAGCGAATAGCCGCGACATACCCGCCCGGTCCGCTTCCGATCACGATCGCGTCGTAGCTCTTATCGGTCGTCATGTGCTCGCCTTCTCGTCCCGCGGATGAACCGCGTAAGCCGGGCCAAAAGCGCCCGCAGTCGCGCGCATCCTACACGAAGACATGGAGCCGTCGACGGCTACGTCGAGGGTCCGCCCGATGCGCAACACAGCGGCAAATTCGAGCTAGATGGCAGCGCGCCGCGAGCACGCTATAAGCGTGGCCACGATGCGTTTCCTGCTGGTTACCGCGCTGTTCGTGAGCTGCGCAACCTCGGCTGTCGCCTGTGGTGGCAGCTCAGGCGTCACAACGCGCGCGGGCGATTCGCCGACCACGGTGCTGCAACAGTTCTTGAGCGCGATGGACCAAAGCGCCGCTGACGATGGCGCGCTGCGCGTCGCGTACGAGCTGTTGTCGGCCAAGGCGCGCGGCGCGCTCGAGCAACGCGCGATGCGCGCCAAGACGCTCGCGGGCCAGCCGTTCGAGCCCTGGCAAATGCTCGCGCAAGGTCGCTTCAGATTGAGATTCTCTCCGGCGCAGCGGCGCGGCATGCGCGAGAGCATCCAAGGCGACCGCGCGACCGTCGTGGTGACCGGAAATGGTCACGGGGAACGTGCGGACGTCGCCCTGGTGCGCGAGCAAGGCGGCTGGAAGGTCGCGCTCGAGCTTTGAGACCTCTATCGCTTTTGGGGCCT
>JAYUYY010000164.1:0-2730 GCA_043752225.1 Sandaracinaceae bacterium
CGCGAGAGACCGACCAGCGTGTAGAGCGTGAAGTAGTTGTCGGTGTCCCAGGAGTCGATCGCCATGACCTTCTTGCCGACGCGCGTGAGGCCATAGTGCTCGATGTAGTTCACGGTCTCGAGCAGGATCACCGCAGTGCGCGACTGCGCGATGAAGAACGCCACTGCCAGGAGACCGAAGAAGTAGTAGTACACAACCAGGAGCGCGAGCTCGGCGACCACGCCCTGCAGCACGCGGTTACGCAGCATGCGCGGGTCGTACCACTTCATGTTCACGTCGCCGGCGCGCACCTTCTCGAGATGCCACGCGCTCTTGAACTGCGCCGGGATCGTGCGCTTCACGAAGTCCTTGTGCGTCTCGCCGAAGCGCGAGGTGGCTGGATCATCGAAGGTGCCGATGCGCGGGTGATGACCGCGCACGTGCTCGGTGGCGAAGTGCTCGTAGAGCACGCCCATCAGCATCACGCGGCCCAGGAAAAATTCGAGCGGGTTGCGGCGATGCACCAGCTCGTGCCCCAGCACGATGCCCGAGTAGCCGGCGGCCACGCCCGAGATCAACAGCACGGGCACGATCGCCGCGACGGTGTCCAGGATGCTCGGGAAGTCGTGCAGCGAGTACTTCGAGACCACGACGCCGAGCAGCACGTGATTCGCGACCTGGATCGCGACCAGCAGGTACAGCTGCAAGTCGAACGGCCAGCCCGGGATGTCTTCACGTGGCTGGCGCTTGTCGTTGGGCGCGTGGTTGTCGGCATAGACCAGCGCGAACAGCGGCGTGACCCAGAGCAGCGAGGCCCACCAGCTATGCGGGCCCGTGAGCCAGTACGCGAGCGTGATGAGCGGGAGCACGAAGGCCCAGAGATGCAGCGCGAAGGTGCGCGCGTTCGACATGGGCTCGGCTTGGGTGGTGGTGGTTGCTGCGGTCTCCATCGACGACTCCCAGTAAGGCGTTTGCCACCGATCTCACGGCAGCCAGCTGCGCGTCGTGCTTTGCTCTTCGGCCGAGCGCATGCTTCACATACGAATCCGTATGTCACATACCCCGCCGTATGTCAAACCATCTATCGCGGGTCGAGCCTTCCGTTATAGTGCTCGGCCGAATCACCGAAACGAGGACAAAACCCATGAAAATCGTTGTGGACTTCGACCTTTGCCAGAGCCACGGACTGTGCGTCGAGGCGGCCCCGGAGCTCTTCGAGATCAGGGACGACGGCTTCCTTTATGTGCTGAACGAGACTCCCGGCACCGATCTCGCAGGCAAGGCCGAGAAGGCCGCCATCGAGTGTCCGACCGGAGCCATCACGCTCAGCGACGACTGATGCACGCGTCGCGCAGCAAGCAGGAGCGGGCGCGGTCATGAGCGCGCTGCAGCGGGTGGTGGTGGTCGGCGCATCGCTCGCGGGTTTGCGCGCTGCCGAAGCGCTGCGCAAGCGCGGCTACGCTGGCACGCTCACGATCGTCGGCGACGAGCTGCACGCGCCCTACGATCGGCCGCCGCTGTCGAAGCAGGTGCTGACCGGCGAGTGGGAGCCGAGCAAAGTCTTCTTTCGCCAGAAGGAAGGCTACGACGCGCTCGCCGCGGAGCTGGTGCTCGGTCGGCGTGCGGTGTCGCTCGACGTGCGCGAGCGCAGGGTCTCGCTGGATGACGGCCGCGTGCTCTCGTACGACGGTCTGGTGATCGCGACAGGCGCCAAGCCGCGGCACTTGCCTGGCATGGCTGCGCTCGACGGCGTGCTCACGTTGCGCACACTCGACGAAGCGCTGGCGCTCAAGCAAGCGCTCGCGCGCCAGCCGCGTGTGGTCGTGATCGGCGGTGGCTTCATCGGGCTGGAGGTCGCAGCGGCTTGCCGCAAGCTCGACGTGTCGGTGACCGTGGTCGAGGCGATGCCGCTGCCTCTCTCCGGTCTGCTCGGCGATGCCGTCGGCGAAGCGGTGACGCGCATGCATCTGGATCGCGGCGTCGCGATGCGCACGGGGGTGACGGTGCTCGGTGTCGAGGGCGATGGACGCGTGGAGCGCGTGCGGCTGTCGGACGGCAGCGTGCTGCCGGCCGACATCGTGGTCGTCGGCGTCGGCGTGACTCCGAACATCGAGTGGCTCGAGGGCTCCGGTGTCGCGCTCGGCGACGGTGTGATCTGCGACGCGTCGTGCGCGACCAATGTGCCCAACGTGGTAGCCGCCGGCGATGTCGCACACTTTCACAACGCGCTCTTCGACGAAGGCATGCGCGTGGAGCACTGGTCCAATGCCGTGGAGCAGGCACAAGCGGCCGCCGGGCGCTTGCTGCATGGAGAGCAGGCGGCGCCCGCGTTTCAGCCGGTGCCGTACTTCTGGTCGGACCAATACGAGACCAAGCTGCAGTTCGCCGGGCGCGTGCGACCCGGCGATCGTATGCAGGTCGTCGAGGGCGCGTTGAACGAGCGCAGCTACACCGTCGTGTACGGTCGCGAGGGCCGCCTGCGCGCCGTGCTCGCATGCAACCGACCGCAGCAGCTGATTCGCGGCCGCAAGCTGCTCGCCGAGCGAGCTTCGTTCGAGAGCGCGCTGAGCTTTTTCGGAGGCGGTGGCGTTTGACAGGCTGATGGAAGTGCGCAGACTCGCTGCGAAGCCATGACCGCAGCACTCGACAAATTACTTTCGCTTCTCGACCTCGAAGAGCTCGACCTCGATCTGTATCGCGGCCAGACCATCCCCGAGCCACGGCAGCGTGTATTCGGCGGGCATGTCGCAG
>JAYUYY010000165.1:0-2729 GCA_043752225.1 Sandaracinaceae bacterium
CCGCCGCCGCGCGCGCCATCGACGGGCGCCTCGGGGGCGCGTTCAGGCAGCCGCACGACGCCGCGACGTACCGCCGCTTTGCGCTGCTGCGCGACGCCGTCGCGACGCGTGGCCAGCTCTTTGGCCTTGGCGGCCAGATCGATCTCGCGCTCGACCCCGAGGACCGCGACCTGCTCGCGCGCCTGCGCGATCTCGCCGCGGCCGAGCGCGAGCTGAAGCAAGCCGAGGACGCGCTCGAACGCGCCGACGACGAGACCGATCGCGTTGACGCGGCCGTCGGCGCGGCCGACGCGGCCGCCGCCGATGCCAATGCGGCGGCAGATCGCGCCGATGCGGCGGCAGGCGCCGCCCAAGAGGCCGCGGATGCCGCGGACAGGCAGCTCAGCGATGCCGTGGCAGCAAACGAGGCTGCGCTTGCTGCCGGCCGCGCTCCAATCGCGATCGAGCCGCTTTCGAGCAACGCGGCAAAGGCGCGGCGCGCGCTCGAGGAGCGCGCGACCGACGTTGCCGCCACGGAGCGTCGCGCGCGCGTGATTGAGCAGCAGCGTGCTCAATTCGGAAGCGACCGCGTGCGCGTGCTGCAACGGCTTGTCTCGATCAGCGACGCGCTCGAGGCGGCACGCGCAAAGGCGGCGGCCGAGAAGGCAAAGGTCGACACGGCGCGCTTCGACGCGACACGCGACAGGGTCGTCCAGGCAATCACCGCGGCACGCGAACGCGCGCGTGCCGTCGTGCTCAACATTGAGAAGGCGGCCGACGCGCGCGAGCGCCCGGAAGTCGCGCCAATGTGGCTCCGCCGCAGCCGCACGCCGCAGAGCGACGAGCGGCGCGCCTTTGTCGGCGCCTATGGCGCCTACACAGCGCTGTACAATCGGCGCGCCGCGCAGACTGCGCTCGCGAAGAATCTCATGGCCGACGCGGCCGCGCAGCTCAACGAAATCAAGGACGTCAGCATCGACAGCGCCGAGCGTGCGTCGGCGTTTCTCGAGAACGCCGGTGCGCTCGAGACGGCGTGGAAGGACGCGCGCGACGCGGCCATTGTGTTGACGCCGATGCTCGAAGAGGCGCGCGTCACGCTGATCGCGGCCGGCCGCGCGTTCAGAGACAGCGTCAACGACTTGGCGCCTTCCGCGAGCATCGCGCCGGCCGCGGCCTCGCCAGAGGCCATCGAGGCGCGCGCCGAGAACGCCGAGGACGCCGAGGACGCGGTCGCCGACAGCAGCAGTTTGGCGTCTCGCGTCTGGAACGCCACCAAGAGTCTCTTTCGGCGCGGCGCGGCCGGCAACGCCGACGCGGCCGATTCGGCCGAGCCGTCGGAGGAGCCGCCGCCGCTCGTGGACGCCGTCGATGCGCCAGGCTCCAACGTTGTGCCAGACGATGGCGCCACCGCCACCGCCACCGCCACCGCCACCGCCACCGCCACCGCCACCGACGAAGCGACCGAGGACACCGCCACCGACACTGACGAAGCGATCGAGGACACGACGGCGACGGCACAGCGCACAAACACGACGTTTGTCGATTCCGAGACGGCGGGAGGCGCGCTCCAGCTCGCGTTGCTCCGGCTCGGCACTAACGTAGCCACGAAGAACGCGGTCGAAGTTCCGCTCTCGTACTTTTTGCCGCAAACTACGCCGGGCAAATATTCCCCGGCTGAGATGCGCGCCATCGTCGGCGACAAGCTCGCCGAGACGTATGTGCGCCTCGTCAATCCGAGCCCGAGCGCAAGCTCCCCGCCGGGCACGACGCAGCCCGGCATCGCCGTCTTTGCAACAATCGACAGGGCCGCGCGGAACAAGGCTCGCGATGCCGGCGCCATCGTACTCGCGCGCATCCTCGCGCGCACGGGCACGCCGTCGGTGATCGAGCTGCGTGTTCTCGCGCGCACCGCGAGAGACAAGGCGCCCGTCTCGCGCGCCCACGACGTCTTTGAGCGCTGGGTCGCGGTGAATCGAGGTGTCGTGGCGACGCCTGCGTTTGCGCCGGCCGCGTCCGATGCAGCGCCCGGCGCCGAGGTGAGCGACACGCTCTTTGACGCCGACGACGCCGACGACGCCGACGACGCCGACGACGCCGACGACGCCGACGACGCCGACGAGACGCCCGTTGCGACGGCCGCGACGGCCGCGCCAGAGCCGGCCGAGCTGTTCCAGACGCAGCTAATTCTCGTGCGCAATGCGCTCGCTGCCGCGGGCGAGTTTGCGCGCACGCGCCCGACCGCCGCCGACGTCGAGAGGGATTTCTCGGACGCCTTCTTCGCGCCGGGCCCCGTGCGCAAAAGCATCTCGCTCGGCACCTACAGCGCGGCGTGGAACGAGGATCGCGTGCGAGGAATCGAGGCGTATGTCAGCGCGCAGCTCAAGACGCCCGTGCGCGTCGTGGCCGCGCCGCGAACTCTTGGCGGATCGGGCATCAGCGCCACGGCCACGGCCGCGCTGGCGAAGAACGCCGATTTTTTTCTGAACCGCGTGAGCGACTCTGTCTTCATGGTGCCGCTCTTTCTCGGTACGCTCAAGGCCGCGAGTGACGGCACGTACAGGTTTGAAGCGGGCGAGCGCACGGGCGCCGTCTTTGGGGCGGTGCAGCGCTATGCAGCGAGGACAACGCCAACGCCAACAACGCCAACAACGCCAACAACGACTCCGAGCGCGCCGGCCGCGGGGATGGCGCTGCGCCCGCGGCTGGCGCGGGTGCGGTGAGGCGGCGGGCGGGCGGAGAAGAGGAAGAAT
>JAYUYY010000166.1:0-2728 GCA_043752225.1 Sandaracinaceae bacterium
AGAAGCTGCGGATCGTATGACCAGCGTGTTCGAGCTTCGCTCGAGCGGGTACACGCCGCACGCGCTGCACACGCACGAGCGCAACTTTCGCGAGACTAATTGCTACGTCGACTTGGTGATCGAAGTCGTGCACGCGCTCGGGCTCGAGCCGGCCGCGTGCTTGGGCTTCACGCTCGAGACCGAGCTCGAAGGCGATCAATGGACGTTCTTCAAGCCCAAGACGAGCGCGCTCGAGGCGCTGTACGGCGTGCGCATCGAAGAGCTCTCGCTGTTTCGGCCGCTGATCGATCACGTGAGCGAGCAGGTCGCGCGCGGTCGCGTGCCGCTGTGCGAGGTGGATGCGTACGCGCTGCCCGATACGGCGGGCAGCGACTACCGCACGGCGCACACCAAGACGACGATCGGGATCGCGCACGTCGATCCGAGCGCGCGCACGCTGCGCTACTTTCACAACGCGGGTTTCTACGAGCTTAGCGACGACGACTTCGACGGCGTGCTGCGGCCGGCGATCGCGGCGCAAGCGGGCTACTTGCTGCCGTTCTGCGAGATCTTGAAGCCGGAGCGCGCGATCAAACGGCCCGATAAAGAGCTGCGCGCGATCGCGCGCGAGCTGCTCTGCGTTCACGTCGAGCGGCGGCCGAGCGCCAACCCGCTGAGCGCGTACGGCGTGCAGTTCGCGCAGCACGTGGAGACGATCGCCGCGGGCGGGATGCCCACCTATCACGGCTACAGCTTCGCGGGGCTGCGACAGCTCGGCGCGTCGTTCGAGCTGGGCGCCGCGCACTTGCGCTGGCTCGCCGGATCGGAAGCGCCGACCGCGGCGGAGAGCGCGTACGTGGAGGCGGCCGAAGCATTGGAGCGCGTGGCTGCGACCGCGAAGACGCTGATCCTGAAGCTCGCGCGGGTCGCGATGAGCGGACGCGCGCAGGACTTCTCCGCGGCCTTCGGCCAGATGAGCGAGGATTGGCAAAAGGGCATGACCGCGTTGCTAGACGTGCGGCCGCGGTGAGCGATCGGGTGCCGCCCGCTGAGCACGTGGCGCACGTCGTGCATGACCTCACTGCGGGTTGGGAGCTCGCGACGTTGCCGCCGGGCAGCGCGAGCACGTGCGCAGAGCTGCAGGCCGCAGCGCCGAGCTTTCGCGCGGCGATCGTTCCGGGCACAGTCGCGATGGTCACGCCGGCCGAGCAGCACGCGGCGATCGACGCGAGCGACCATGTCTATCGCGTGCGCTTTGCGACGCCCGCGCACGACCCCGAGCGAGGCGCCGCCGATCGCATGCTGCTCGAGCTCGACGGCCTTGCGACGATCAGCGAGGTTTGGCTGAACGGCAGCGCGCTCTGCTCGAGCCGCAGCATGTTCATCGCGGTCGGTTGTGACGTGACCGGTCGGTTGCGCGCGGCGGGCGAGCAAAACGAGCTGGTGATTTTCTTTCGCGCGCTCTTGCCCGTGCTGCGCGCGAAGCAGCCGCGTGGCCGCTGGCCGGTGCCGATGGTCGCAGAGAAGCACGTGCGCTTCGTGCGTACGACGCTGCTCGGCTATACGCCGGGCTATTGCCCGAGCATTCGACCGGTCGGTCCCTATGCGGGCGTACGGCTGATCGAGCAACGGGGTGTCGCGATCGAGCGTGTGCAGGTCCAGGCGAGCTTCGACGCAGGCAGCGCGAGCGGCTCGCTGCACGTGGAGCTGGAAGCGCTCGTCTTGGGTGCGCGCACGCAGCTACAGAGCGCGACGCTCGTCCTCGAAGGCCACGGGCAAAGCGCGCGCACCGCGCTCACGTGCAGCACCGTGGCCGAGCGCGTGAGCGTGCGTGGCGATGCCGTGCTGCGCGATGCGAAGGCGTGGTGGCCTCATACGCACGGCACGCCGGCGCTCTACGACGCGGCGATCGAGCTAACGTTCGCGCAGCGCATGCAGCGCATCGAGCTCGGGAAGATCGGCTTTCGTTCGATCGCGCGCAGCGCGCAAGCAGCGGGTGACTTCGGCCTGGTCGTGAACGGCGAGCCGATCTTCTGTCGCGGCGCGTCGTGGACGCCGATCGACTTGCGCGCGCTGCACGCGAGCGCGTCCGAGTACGATCGCGCGCTGCGCTTGGTGCGCGATGCGGGCATGAACATGCTGCGCGTCGCGGGCACCATGACGTATGAGAGTGACGCGTTCTACTCGCGCTGCGACGAGCTGGGCATTCTGGTCTGGCAGGACTTCATGTTCGCGAACTTCGACTACCCGGTCGAGGAGCCTGCGTTTGCTTCGCAATGCCTTGAAGAAGCGCGCCAGCTCCTGCAGCGATTGTCGGGTAGGCCGTCGCTTGCGGTGCTGTGCGGCGGCAGCGAAGCCGAGCAGCAGCCCGCGATGATGGGGATGCCGCTCGAGGTCGCACGCCCGCCGCTCTTCCACACGCTGCTCGCGGAGCTGTGCGCGCAGGCTCAGCCTGACGTGCCGTACGTCACGAACAGCCCGAGCGAAGGATCGCTGCCCTTTTCGGTGAACGAAGGGCCGGCGCATTACTACGGCGTCGGCGCATACATGCGCCGGCTGGAAGATGCGCGCGCCAGTCGGCTGCGGTTTGCATCCGAGTGCTTGGCGTTCTCGAACGTGCCGGAGCCGGAGACGCTTCACGCATGGCTCGGCGCGCCCGTGCCTGAGGTCGACGATCGCTACCGCGCGGGGGTCGTGCGCGATCTCGGTGCGAGCTGGACGTTCGGCGACGTGACCGAGCACTACATGA
>JAYUYY010000167.1:0-2727 GCA_043752225.1 Sandaracinaceae bacterium
GTGCCTTGGATCAGCATGCGGAAGCGCGCCTGCACGCGCTCGCCGCGCTCCGTGCCTTGCGCTGTGAGCTGCATGATCAACCGACGCTGACCCATCAGCGGAACTTTGCCGTGCGCCGCTGCATCCAAGAAGCGGCCGATGATGCCCTGCACGTCATCGGCGGCATTGGCGGGCGCGAGCACGGAGGTCACGAAGTCGAGCAGCACGCGCTCGAACACGGCTTCGAGGAAGTCGTCGCGATCTTTGAAGTGAACGTAGAAGGCGCCACGCGTGAAGCCGGCGTGCGCGCAAATCGCGTCGAGGCTCGGCACTTCGACGCCCTGCACGGAGAACAGGCTCATGCCCGCGCGGATGAGCGACTCGCGCGTCTCCTGCTTGGCCTCTTGCCGGGACTTTGCCTTGCTGTCGCTCACACGTGTCTCAAACTGGGTTACTTTCCGCGTTCAAGTCGAGCCGATATCTGCGAAATCGAGCCACAAGGCAAGCTGGGTTCTCGCTGTTCCGCGTCTTGCTAGGCGTGGGGACGGGCCTGCTCGTCGCGCTTGGCTCTGCCGCGGTCTGGGCGAGCATCGATGGAAACGGCGCCGGTCGCGCGTTGGTCTGGTTGATGGCGCCCACATACGAGGGCAAGTCGTCCGGCCCACCGACGGCGGATCCCGACGTGAAACAGGACGTGTCGATCGCGCTCACGGAGATCGCCAACGGGCTGTCGCAGCCGACCGATCTGCAGTTTCCACCGGGCGTCGAGGGCCAAGCGCTGGTGCTCGAAAAAACCGGCACTGCGCGCTGGCTCAAGATCGAAAACGGAGCGCACGGCAAGCTGCTCTCGGTGAATGTGCTGACCGCATCGGAAGAGGGCTTGCTCGGTGCGGCCTTTCATCCCGACTACGCAAAGAACGGCCGCGTGTTCTTGCACTACGTCACCGAGGTCTCCGGCAAGCACATGAGCCGCGTCGAAGAGTGGCGATTCGATCCGCCGCTCGATCTCATCCACGCGGACGCGCGCGCCGTGCGCACGGTGCTCGAGGTCGAGCAGCCCTATCAAAACCATAACGGTGGCTGCCTTCAGTTCGGTCCCGACGGCTATCTCTACATCGGCTATGGCGATGGCGGCTTTCGCGATGATCCACACGGTCACGGGCAGAACGGCAAGACGTGGCTCGGCAGCATGCTGCGCATCGACATCAACGCGCCGACGGACGGCAAGCCGTATCGCGTGCCACCCGACAATCCGTTCGTCGGCCGCGAAGGCTTCGCACCCGAGACGTTCGCCTACGGCCTGCGAAATCCGTGGCGCTACAGCTTCGATCCCAAGGGCCAGCTGATCGTGGCCGACGTCGGGCAAGGCGCGTGGGAAGAGATCGATATCGTGCAAGCGGGCGACAACCTCGGCTGGAATGTGCGCGAAGGCTTCGCGTGCTTGGATGGCAAAGCAGCTCAATGCCCGCTCGAGGGCGCGGTCGATCCCGTGCACGTGTACGGTCGGACGGTCGGCGCCTCGATTACCGGCGGCTACGTGTATCTCGGCGCGAAGCTACCGGCGCTGCGCGGCAAGTATGTCTTCGGCGACTTCACGAGCGGACGCATGTTCGCGCTCGACTTGCCGGCCGACCGCACCAAGCGCGTCGACACCGCGCTCGCGCTCGGACGCTTTCGCGTGTTCCCAAGTAGCTTCGGCCGCGATCACGCGGGCGAGCTGTACGTAGCGGGCTTCGCCCAGGGCAGAATTCTGCGCATCGACCCACCGGCCGCGAGCCCTGCCGTAAAGCCGAAGTGATCGTCGAGCGCTGCGCCGCGGGCACTGCTCGGCGAGCGTAACCAGCTAGCGTTTCAAGCGCCGCATCGCGCTCTTGGCCGCGAAGTAACCGCACATGCCGTGCACGCCCCCGCCGGGCGGAGTCGCCGCCGAGCACAGGTACAACTTGGGGTTAGGTGTCGAATAGGGATCGAGCCGTGCCACCGGCCTGGTGAACAGCTGACCGATGTGCGCTGCTCCGCCCGCGATCACGCCACCGACGAAGCTCGGGTTGTAGCGCTCGAGATCAGCAGGACCGGTCGCGACCCGCGCGAGCACGAGATCGCGAAACCCGGGCGCGAAGCGCTCGATCTGCGCCTCGACGCGCGCGGTCATATCGACCGTCGATCCAAACGGCACGTGGCAATACGCATAGCCGGTGTGTTTGCCGGCGGGCGCGCGCGACGGATCGAAGTGACTCTGCTGCGTCACGAGCACGAAGGGTTTCTCGGCATGCTCGCCGTGATAAGCGGCGCGCTCGGACGCCGCGATCTCTTCGAGCGTGCCGCCGAGATGCACCGTGGATGCTTGCGCGCAAATCGGATCCTTCCAGGGGATCGCACCCGAAAGCGCCCAGTCGAGCTTGAACACCGCGGGGCCGTAGTCGTAGCGACCGAGCCGACGCACGTAGCCGCGCGGCAGAGCGTCACCGGCGATCTCCGCCACTTGCTTGGGCGCGAGATCGAAGAGCACGACCCGCGATGCAGGAATGTCCGCAAGCGTGCGCACCGGGCGGTTGGTTTCGATGACTCCGCCGTGCGCGCGGATGTAGCTCGCGAGCGCGTCGCTGATCGCGCGCGAGCCGCCCATAGCCATCGGCCAATCGCACAGATGCGCGCTCAACGAGAAGACCAGCCCGACCGCGCCGGTCATCCACATGTCGAGCGGCAGGATCGCGTGCGCGGCACAACCGGCGAACACGGCCTGTGCGC
>JAYUYY010000168.1:0-2724 GCA_043752225.1 Sandaracinaceae bacterium
CGGCCTTGCTCGCGGCTGCGACCTACCGTCTGCGCGCCGTGCAAATAGCTGCGCGCCGACGCCACGTTCTGCTCGGGCTCGGGCTCGAGCTCCGCGAGCGTGTTCAGGCGATCGATGACCTCGGTCGCGCTCGCCGGACGGCCGAGCGGATCGGGCGTGAGCAACGACATCACCAGCTCGTCGAGCGCTTTCGGAATCGCTTCGCCGCTGAGTCCGCCAGGTGTCTGAGCTGCGCCGAGCGCTTCCGACGGCCGCAGCGGTCCGTGCCGCCACAACTCCGGAAGCTCGTGAATCGTGCGCGCCGGGAACGCATGCTTGGCCGTGAGCAACCAGTACGCGACCGCGCCGAGCGCAAACAGATCGGCGCGGTGGTCGAGCGGGATGCGCTGCACCGCCTCGGGCGCGAGGAACGGCGGCGTGCCGACCACCACGTCCATGATCCCGAAGCTCGCCATGGCGCCGAAGTCGATCAGCTTGCAGCGGTCATCGCTGGTGACGCGCACGTTGCGCGGGCTGACGTCGCGGTGCAGGAGGTTGCGCGCGTGGAGCAGCGCGAGCGACGAGGCGATGTCGCGCAGGTAGCGGCACGCGCGTCGATACGGCAGCGGCGCGAGCTGGCGCAGGTCCTGCCCGTCGAGCAGCTCCATCGTGTAGTACGGCTTGTCGCGCTCGACGCCGTAGTCGTAGACCTCGATGATGCGCGGATGCTTGAGTCCGACCAGCGCGTGATACTCGCGCTCGAACATGCCCGCGAGCCGCGCGTTGCTCGCGTCGAGCAAGCGCTTGAGCGCGACGCGCTTGTTCAGCGACGTGTCGAACACCGAGAGCACTTCGCCCATCCCGCCCACCGCGAGCGAGCTCTCGACGCGATAACGCCCCGCGATCAACGGAGCAGCCGATTCGGCCTTCGCGCTAGCCGGACGCAATGTGACCGCCTCGTTGCAGCATGCTCCACACCGGCGCGAACGCGCGGCTCAGCCCGAACTGCAAGAGATGGCCGCCCTCGAACGTATTGGTCTCGGTCGCGAAGTGCGCGCTGATCCGGTTTGCATGCGCGATGCCCGTCACCCAATCCGACTCGCCCGCCAGGACGATCGTGCGGTCAGCCGGGATCAGCGAGGGCCGTCCCAGCGGGCTCACCAGCGACTGCGCGAGGCTCATCGCTCCGCGCTGCGCGTGCTGCTCCTCCACGCTGCCGGTGAAGCGCCCGTGCGTATGCGCGAAGTCTTCGATCGCGGCGAGCGGGATTACGAACACGCCGAACTGCAGGCGCGCATCGAGCGTCGCGAGCAGCGCAGCGCTGTAGCCACCGAGGCTCATGCCCATGACACCGAGGCTCGACACGCGCCCGTCGAGCAAGTAGTCGAACAGTGCTTCGTGATCGCTCGCGAGCTGACGCAAGCCTTCGATCGTGAAGCGGGGATCGCTCGACGGAAACGCCGGCGGGCGAATCCCGCGCGCCTCCGAGCGGCGCGCACCGTGAAACGGCAAGACGCTGATCACCACATCGAGCCCGCTCTCGAACATGCGTTGCGCAGGCCAGACGCGTTCTTCGAGCGCGTACGCGCCGGCCATATAGCCGTGCAGCAACACGGCGCACGGCCGCGGGCCATCGGCGTGTCGCAACCAGCGCGCGTGTGCCGTCTGGTTGCGCTTGGCGAGCATGTACTTGTCGATCAACGGACCGCTCTTATCGAGGCCGATCTCCTGCATCACCTTCGAGATCGTTTGTCCGTTCACCAAGCCGATCCGCGCGAGCTCGCTCGCCGGCATCGCGTCGAAGTGCGCGTTGACCGCGGCCTCACTCCACAGCGGCGTGAACGCGCTCGGCCAGGTGAGGTCCAGCACCTCGCCGACGCTGTTCTTACCGCCGTTCGCCTTGCCGAGCGTGCGCACGCGTTTGATCGTCGGCTCGATCGCGGCGGGCTTCGGAAGCAACGCGCTGCGCGGCGGGCCGAACTCCGGCCGGTTGTAGAACGCTGCCATCGCGTTGAGCCCGAGCATGCGCTGCACATGGCCGAGCCCCTCGGCGGATGACTTGCGCCGAAGCGCGCGCGGCGGGTTGAGCGCTGTGCCCGCAAACGCTCGATCGACACCCATCGCGACGCGAGCCGCGGTCCTGCGCAAGAGCCCATTTGGCATCTGTCTACGGTGCGGCTTTCCGCCGCGCAGTAAAAGGAAGAAGTAACACTCGTAATAGGGAGAACGTACGCCGGTCTCCCTCCCCATCGGCAGAGCCGCTGGGGCCCCTCCCTCTCACGAGGCTCGCTTTCGCTCGCGCTTTGGGCCACTCACCGATTGTGCGACGTGTCAGATAGAGGGTTACCCTCTGCGCGCGGCGACCCGTCCACCACACCGGGCGTCGACGGAGGCTCTTCATGCAGCGAACGTTTACGACCCTTCCGACCAACGGGATTCGCTTGCGCACCGTGGTCGAGGGCAAAGGCCCGCTGTGCGTGCTCGTGCACGGTTGGCCGGAGTCTTGGTACTCGTGGCGCCACCAGATCGATCCGTTGGTCGCCGCCGGCTACCGCGTCGCGGTGCCGGATGTGCGCGGTTACGGCGGCAGCGATCGGCCGCACGCGATCGAGGCCTACGACATGGTGAGCCTCAACGCGGACATCATCGGCCTGATCGACGCGCTCGGCGAAGAGCAAGCGATCTTGATCGGACACGACTGGGGCGCGCCGATCGTTTGGACCACCGCGGTGCGCTTTCCCAAGC
>JAYUYY010000169.1:0-2724 GCA_043752225.1 Sandaracinaceae bacterium
GCCGGCTTCGGCAACCAGGTCGAGCTCGGCGGCTTCGGCGTGATCCGCGATGATCCTACGGTCGTGGTGCGCGTGACGCCGCCGGTGATCGACGAGAAAGCGGCGCGGCTCTCGCTGCGGCTGCGTGGCACGTCGTTCGATCACTACGACGGCAAACGCTGGACGCGCTCGCCGGGCGAAACCAGACGCTTGCGACCGACCGGTCAAGATCGCTTCGAGCTGTGGCGCAAGCCGCGCGACGGCGTCGATGCCGAGTATCAGATCGTGCTCGAGCACCTGGATGAGCCGGTGGTGTTTCTGCCCGAGGGCACGGTGGCGCTCCGCGTTCCGCCGCGCGTCGAGCACGGCGAGCGTTACTCGCGCAAGCTCAGCTTCGCCGCGGGCGTCGACGTGCGCTACGACGCGGACGGCGTCGGCCTCGTGTACACGGCGTTCGTCGACGAGCGCGATCGCTCGCCCGCGCTCGGCGCGCTGATGCCGGAGTACTTGCAGGCGTACCTGCAGGTGCCGCCGCATCACGAACGGATCTCGAAGCTCGCGCACGAGATCGCGCTGGGCAGTGACGAGCCGCTGCAAGCGATCCAGCGGATCCAGCGCTACCTCAACACCGGTCAGTATCGCTATTCGCTCGAGCAACCTGCGGTGAACGACAAGCCGCCGCTCGAGGCGTTCTTGTTCGACGCCAAGGCCGGGCACTGCGAGTACTTCTCGAGCGCGATGGCGATCATGTTGCGCACGCTCGGCATTCCGACGCGCAACGTCACCGGCTTCGTCGGCGGCCGCTACAACCCGTACGGCCGCTATTACGCGCTGCGCCAAGGCGATGCGCACAGTTGGGTCGAGGCGTTCATCGAGGGTCGCGGTTGGGTGATGTTCGATCCGACGCCGCCTTCGCGCTCGGATGTCGGGCCGCGCACCGGGCTGTGGTCCGACGTCAACGCGATGATCGACGCGATGCGCATGCGCTGGATGACCAGCGTCGTCGGTTACGACTTGCGCACCCAGGTCGGCATCCTGCGCCAAATCGGCCGCTGGCTCGCGGCGCACCAGCCGAAGACCGATGGCGCAGGCGCAGCCGCGGACGAGGGCGATTCGGCGCTGCGCACCTGGCTCACGCGGACCGGCCGCGCGCTCGGCGTCGGTCTGGTGCTGGCGTTGATCGCGGCGACGATTTGGCTCGCGCGCCGCAAGCAGCGCGGCAAAGGGCGCACGCACAGCGCCGAGCACTTGGCGGCGGTGCGCTTGTATCAAGAGCTCGAGCGCGCGCTCTCGAAGCAGGGTCATGCGCGACCGCCGGCGCGCACACCGCTCGAGCACGCGCGCGCGCTTTCGGAGCGCGGCGTTGCGTACAGCGAAGACGTCGCGCTGGTGACGCGGCGCTACGTCGAGGCGCGTTACGGCGACCGACCGCTGAGCGCTGCCGAGCTCACGGCGCTCAAGGCCGCGGTCGCACGCGTTCGCACCGATCGCACGAGCGCGAGTGCGCAGCCGCGGGCCTGACGCGACAGCCTTACTTGACGGGAGAGCGAGGCTGCCCTACCCCAGCGCGTGGCTCCTGCCCGCGCATCGATGTTCGTACTCCGTCACAGCGGCCGCAGCTTGGGCCTTCTCCTGCTCGCGCAGCTCCCCGTCGCTCACGTGGTGCTGGCGCAAGCGCCTGCGGCTCAACAAGCGCCTGCGGCGGAGGCGAAAGGCCTCACGCTCGAGGACGCGGTTGCGCTCGCGCTCGCGCGCAACGAAGGCGCGCGCAGCGCAGAGCTCGCGGTCTCAGCCGCCGAGGCGCGGGTCGATCGAGCGCGGGCGTTCTTCGTGCCCGAGGTCACCGCGACCGGCAGCTACGGCATCCGGCTCTACGACTCGCCCGGCGAGCGCGACACGCTCCAGAGCGGAAAAGGCTTACGCGGCGAGCTGACGATCGCAGCGACGCTGTTCGATGGGCGCGGCTTTCCACTGCTGCGCCAAGCCAAGCTCGCGCGCGATGCGCAGCGGCTCGAGGCGGTCGACAGCAAGCGCATCTTGGCGTTCAACGCCGCATCGCTGTTCCTCGCCGCGCTCAGCCAAGAGTCGGTGTTGACCGCTGCGAAGTCGCGCGTCGATCTCTCGCGCGCTAGCGCCGAGCAAGCAAGCGGGCGCTTCGAAGCAGGGATCACCAGCTCGAACGACGTGACGCGCGCGCAGCTCGAGCTTGCGTCGGCCGAGCGCGATCTCGCGACCGCGGAGGCCGAGCGGCTGCGCGCACGGCTGCGCGTCTCGTACGTCATCGACACGCCGATCGATCCCGCACGGCCGTTCGTCTCCCCCGAACGCTTGCTGACCGATGCGCTCGCGCAAGCGAATACGTCTTCGCGTCCGACCGCGGTGGAGCCCTCGCGCGTCGACCTCGAAGCACTGAGCAAGCGCGCGCAAGCAGCCCAAGCGTATTCGCAGGAGCCTAACTGGCGGTTAGCTCCGACCGCAGGCGTACTGTATCGCGCGTACGAAGGCAGCTTGACCTTCGTGCTGACGTGGACGCTGTTCGACGGCGGCGAGCGCTATGCGGAGCGCGACGAGCGGCTGGCGCTGGCTGCGGTCGCGAACCTCGACGTCGAGGCGGCTTCGCGGAGAGCCTCGACCGAAACCACCGACGCGATGATCGGGCTGTCAGCCGCACGCACCGTGCTCGAGCAAGCCGAGCGCGCAGCTGAGCTCGCGCGCGCCAATCAACGCGAGGTTAGCGAGCTCTAT
>JAYUYY010000170.1:0-2721 GCA_043752225.1 Sandaracinaceae bacterium
CGAGCGATCCGACCCGGCGGTCGTTTCCGTTGGGTGTAGACGAGTTGCGCGCCTGAGGTGCTCCTCGGCTCGTCACAAGCTGCTCAGCGACAGCGAGCCACCGCGAAACGGATCTCGGGTGCAACGCCTCGGCTCGCCCACAGCACGCCGCAGCGCTCGGCATTGCCGTCGCACGCCACGACCGCACGCGTTGCGTCGCGGTCGATCTCGACGCGAACGAGCGGCCGCCCTGCCGCGTCGCTACGCGCGAACGCGAGCACACCTTGCTCGACGCTCGCGGAGCCGCGCGCGCGACTCGCGAAGGGGGCGGGGAGCTCGGCCGCGATGTCGCGAGCTGCCGAAAACTTTCCGTTCCACTCAAGCTGCCCGGCGCGCAGACCGCCCTGCGCCGCGCGATACAGCAGCGCGATGCCAGCGACGTCCGCAACCGAGTCGAGGACCGTGATCTCTGCGCGCAAACCGCTCACGCGCGCGGGCTTCTGATCGAGGGCGTACAGCTCGTAGCCCGCGCCATCGAAGATCAGCGCCCACGGGCGTGGTGCATCGGCCGAGCCCGCCCAGAGGTCAACGGCGTCGATGTCCGCGGCGGAGAGATCGATCCAGATCTGCCGCGCCGGAGATCCGTCATCGCTCACCACGTAGCGAACGAGCTCGGGCGCGCGATAGTGGTAGAGGCGCAGCATGCTCGCACCGTCCTGCTGCGCGCGCTCGTCCACGACCTTGAGCCATTCGCCGGTTCGATCGATCAGCTGCGCGCCGCGCTGCGCGCCGCGCTCGTCGACCGACGCGACCTGGATGCACTTCTCGGCGCGCTTGCGATCGGGACACGCTCCCGAAGTGATCACGAGCGCGCCGCGCGCGACGGAGTGTATCGAGTGCACCGCGTCGGCGGCGGGCATCGCGAGGGCGCTCGGCGCGCCGAGAGGCGTGCCAGCGCCGTCGAGTTTCTGAAGCGTGAGCTGTCCCTGCGAGCTCGGGAAAGCCGCCCAATAGCCCGTCTCGGTGCGCGCGAGCGCGAGACCGCGCACCCGTGTAGTCGCGCTCCCGAGCTGTCGCGCAGCGCCGACGGCGCATGCTCCGGGTGCAGGCTCGTTGTTGTCCGCGGGCGCCGCGTGGGCTTCGGATCGGGGCTCGAGCTGGGGCAGAGGTGGCGCTGGAGGTTGCACGAACTGGCGCCGCAACGCCGCTCGCTCGGCCTGCGCTCCCGATACTTGGCTCAGCCCCGACAGCTTCAAACCGCTCTGCACCAGCGCGAGCGTCAGCGACGCCGGCACGCGCAGATCAGCGCCCAGGCTCTTCACCGACGTGCGCAGCGGTACGCGGGCTGCAACCGTGTATTCCGACCAGATCCCGTCACTGCAGGTGCGACATGCCGGTGCGACGAACATGAGATCGAACGCGATGCCCGCCGCGCCGTAGGCGGGGAACAGCGCGGCAAGCGTCACGTTCACGTTCGCCAACTCTGCGCCCTCGTTCTGCTCGCGCACTTTGTCGTCGAGCACCTTGTGTGCCGTAGCCCGCTCGGCCGCCGCCATTGCATCGCGCTCCTCGGTGCTAAAGGACCTATCGAGCGGCGTCCGCGCCGTCTGCGTGTGCAGATCCCACAGCACGAAGGAGCTGCCTGAGGTTTCGTGAGCTGCTCCGCAGAAGAAGCCCGCGCTGTCGATCTGAATGAATAGCTGCGGTCCGAGTGACCCGAGCAAGCGAACCGACTGTCGGTAGTGGGTTGCGAACCCGTCGTCGTCCGCGGGGTTTGCGCTCGCGACCACCACGTGCTCGACGGGCTGAGGGCCTAGACTGCGCGCGCGGGCCCCCTGTACATGAACGCCGTCGCGCTCCTTCGGTCGATGCTTAGGAGCCTCCGCGTTCTCGTCGTCGCATGCGTAGCTCGCGTATCTCGCGTCGGAAAGCACCACTTCCCACAGCTGCTCGCCATCCACTACGACGCTGCCTGGTCGCTGCGCGACGGATATGCAGGCAGCTGCCGTGCAGTCGAGCCAATGCGTTCTCGCACGGCCCCCAGCATCGAAGCCCCACGCGAGATAGCTGCTGCTGCTCGCGCCTGCAGCGGAAGCACCGGACGCGGGCGCGGTCACGGGCGCTGCGGATTGGGGTTTGGAGAAGCTCGGGGGCGACCGCTGGCAAGCCGGCAAAACGACGGCCGTGCATATGCCTATGAGCGCAACCACCCGCAGAGAGCCTTCGCGATCACCGCGCCGAATCGTCGCGCGGTGCGGCGTAGCGTTCATGGGGGAGGCCAGGCTGGCGCGGGGGTCCGGGCTGCGCCGTGGGGGACCATCCTTCGCCGAAGTAATTTTCGTCAACCCGTCCGTGCGGCTGTCTCTTGGTCGTCACCGAGTGCGAGACGTGCATCAAGTGTTCGAGCGATCCGACCCCGGGGTCCTTTCGGTTGGGTGTAAACGAGGAGCGGCGTACGCTCGCTCGTGGACGAGATGAGGACGCGGGCGGGCAAGATCAGTGCGATGTGCGCGTGCGTCGCGCTGCTTGGCTGTGCAGACGACGAGCCCGCGTACCTGAAGGAGGCGCGTCTCGAGCGCGAAGCGCACCAGCAAGCCTATGAAGCTGGCAAAGTGCGCGATTTCGCGAAGCTCAAACAGACCGGCTCATGCGAGGGCTGCAACTTGTCGGGCAAGAGCTGGCCGGGCGCTCAGCTGCGCGGCGCGAACCTGCGCGGCGCGGGCTTCGGGCCGGGCGACTACC
>JAYUYY010000171.1:0-2721 GCA_043752225.1 Sandaracinaceae bacterium
GTCGCACGCCGAGCGGAGCGCCGCGCTCGAGCGATGCACCGCGCCTGCGACTCGATCATCGCGACGTCACGCCGTCGGGGACGAAGATGAAGCGCGGTGCCATGGCGAAGAAGCTGTGGTTGCCGATCGCGATCGCGACCGCGTGCGGCGTGCTCGGTGCGCTCGCGGTCTCGATGTTCATGAGTCGAGCGGAGAGCGCCGATGCGCCACCCGCACCGCCCGAGCCTCCGGCCATGGCGCAACCGAACGCGCCCACGCCGATTGCGCCCACCGCACAGTTGCCTGCGGCTACAGGTGGAGCGGGCACTCTGGACGATGAAGCGCCCGTGATGGACTTCAGCGATCAGCTCGCGATCGAGAGCGAGGCTGCAAAAGCGCGCACGGGAGCTGCGCCGAGGAGCGCGCCCACGACGCCGTCCGGCGCTTCAACCGGCACCACGGGCGCCAGAGCATCTTTGCCTTCCGTCACGATCACCGCGCGCTCGATCCCAACCGGCGCGGCCGTGATCGTGCGCGGCACGCGCATGGGCCTGACGCCTTTAACGTTTCGCTTTCAAGACGCGGCCGCGAAATCCGGCTCGACGCTCGCGGTGGTCTTTCAACTGGAAGGCTACGAGAGCCGCACGGTGAGCAAGACGATCGGCGGCCAGAGCTTGCTCGTGGACGCAGTGCTGCCGAAGCTCGCCGCCGCAGAGACTGAAGCTGAAGAGACCGAAGAGGTGTCGGAGGACGACTCAGAGCTCGAGTCCGACGACTCGCTCGACGAGAAAGCCGATCGCGCATTGCGGGCGCTGCAAGAACGCGCCGCCGAGCTCGAAGAAAAAGCTCCGCCTCCCACGCGCCCGGTTCTGCAGATCACCGAAACCGATCCCTGATCAGCGTTTGAACGGCGGGGGTCCCGGGCGGGCGCTCACCATCGGGTTGGTCTCGCGCAACACGGACAGGCGCTCTTGGCGTTTGTGGCGCGCGACGTACCAGTCTTCGACCAGGTATTCGATCAGCTGCAAGAGCACGTCGGGCTCGCGCGGATCGGCCTCGAGGATCAGGTTTGCGCCTTTCTCGAGATGCGCGCCAATCGCACCGTTCTGCCGCACGCTCTCGATCGCGTTCCAGGTCTCGGGCTCGACCTTCTCGCGCAGCGCGTCGATCTCGGCGGAGAGCATCCCCTTCGTGATGCCCCAGAAGTCTCGGATCATCGCCTGCAAGCAGCGTCGCGCGAGTGTGGCCGCTGCATTCGGGCTTACTACGCGCACCGCGCTCGCCTCTTCGTACTCTTTGCGAATCGCGGCCGGCACGTATTCCGGCAACGCGCTCGCGCCCACCGGGATCAGCTGCCACTCGCGCTCGGGCTCGAGCTGCATCCGCAGCGTGCCGCGGTTGTCTTCGCGCATCGGATAGAGCGTGAGCGCGGCGCGCACGCCCTTGCAGCGGACGTTCGGACAGACCTCGACCAAGAGCGCGAAGACCTTCGCGCCGAGCGCGTTGTCGATCGTCAGCTCGGTCGTCGCGCGCAGCTGCAGCTCATTGGGGACTTCCAGCTCGACACCGCAGTAAGGACAAGGCGTGCTTGCAGGCAACATGCCGACGAGTATAGGCCAGGCCGCTGCGGACTCGGTACGCCGTGGTTACTCGTACTTGAAGAGCTGGCCGGTGTGCATGTCGACCGTGTACCGGTGCTCGTCGTCGAGCGTGAGCATGGCGCTGCCGTCCGAAGCAAAGGCGATCTCGCCGTGCATGCGGAAGGTCTTGGTCGTGCCGGTATCATTGCCGTCCTCGGTCATGACATGGCGCTCGGCGTCGACGACGAGCTCGATTCGCCCGCCGATCACCTCGAGCGCGGACCGACTCACCTGCACATCGTCGTACACGACCGAGTAGCCGAGGTGGTAGATGCGCCGGCGCGCCGCGGTCTCGTACGTCGCGTCTATCTCGAAGTCGCCGCTGCCCGAGACATGCACCCGACCGCTCGTGAGCTTGGACAACGTCAAGTCACTCTCGTGCGAGACCACGGCCGTAAAGCCGAATGTCTCGAGGCTGCCGCCCACGTTGGCGTTCACGTGCGCCGTATCGGTCGAGAAATTGCAGCGCTCCATCACGCTGCCGTCCGCGTCCGTGCACTCGACCGTGTACGCGTAAGACAAGCCGCCGCGCTCGCCTTCGAAGCCACCTGCGGGTTGGTTCACGATCACGCCGGCTGCGGCGCCGGTCGCGAGGGTGGTCGCGTCGAAGAGCGTCTCGGCCGCGCCGCCCGCGCTCGGATTCACGGTGCTTTCGGTCAGCGCCATCGCGACATCGTCGTAGTCGCGCGAGCTGGCGGTCGGAGCGTCTTCGCCGCCTGTAGCGGCACAACCAAGCGCGAGGAGACCTGAGAAAGAAAGACTGAAGCTGTAAGGGCGGAACATCGAATGCCTCCGTGGCGATCGCTTGCAGTCCGATTCATCGCAACGGCCGTGCCGTGGCCGCGGATGCCGCCAACCCCCACCAAACAGTGTTAATTCACTTCAAAAGGAGCAGTTGTAGGCGTTTGCACGGGGCAGAACGCGACGCTGGAGCTCGAACGCCACGTGCATCTTTGCTCTCCAAACCGGCCTCGCGCGGACCTGCCCTAAGCTCCTCGCGGACGCACAACGGACCTAGCCATGTTGAAAGACCGCTACCCCTACTTTCTCGCCAACGAGCCGGTATTCGCCAACCGTGATCTCGAGGTGTTCGACAAGTTCA
>JAYUYY010000172.1:0-2721 GCA_043752225.1 Sandaracinaceae bacterium
CGCGCCGGGCTGGGCGGTCTGACAATCCGCATCTGCATTGCAGACCGGCACGCCGCACACCGCACCGTCAATCGAGCATGTTCCGCCCGCGTCGGTGCACTCCGTTTCGGCTGCAAAGCACGGCGGGATGGCGCAGCTCGTTCCGTCTTCGCTACAAAGCCCGCGCGCAGCGGTGCAAGCCGCAACATCGCAACTAGGCATCTCACACAGGTCGGCGACGCAGCTGCCGCCGGCATCGGTGCACGCGCCTTCATTGCACGCTGGGGGCACGCACTCGCCTGATTCGCACGTGCCGCCGCTCGCGGCGCAGCTCGCTTCCGTGCACGTGACGACGCAAGCATCGCCGTCGCACTCGCCGCCCGCCGCCGCGCAGGTGTCTGCGTCGCACGTCACATCAGGGACCTCGGGCTCGAACGGCGGGCACTCGTCGGTGTTGCCATCGGGGCCGACCTCCGGCTCGGTCGCGCACGCGAGCACGAAGCCTGGGATCTCGAAGCGCAGCCCGTTGTCGAAGTCGGGCGTGATGAGCGTGCTGAGGTCGAGGATTCCGGTTTCTTCATCGAAGCCGGCGAAGCCCGCAGAGCATGACGCATGAAAGGCGACCGCGAGGAACGCGCTCGGCGGCACGTCGTCGATTAAGAAGTGGCCATCGTCATCGGTGACCGCGTCGGCGAGATCGTTGTCGGATTCGAGGATCGCTGCGCGATCGATGTACGCCTCGAGCGACGAGATATCGTGGCCTTCGACGAAGTGCGTGTTGTCGAGCAGGTCGTAGATGCGCACGCGCACGCCTGCGACGGGCTCTCCGTTGTCATCGAGCACGCGGCCCTCGACCTCGCTCCCGACGGCTTCCTGTACCGCGTCGTCGGCGTCGTCGAGCGCGCCCTTGGTTTCTTTGCAGCCGGCGAGCGCTGCGCAGGTGAGCCCCAGACCCAGCGTGAGCCGAGCCGATAAGTGGAAGCGTGAATAGTTGAACATGGCCCTCGCAGGTACGGACCGATTGGATGGCCGCAAGGAGGCGCAAGTCGCACACCCCCAACACGAGGTGCCGGCGCAGCGTCTCGTCTTGGGCCACCTAGCGCCGATTGGAGCTCGTTGGCTTCCCGTGACCGAGGCCTGCGCCGCTTGACGCGGCGTCGTACAAGACCCTAGAACCTCTGCACAGCTTTCAAAAACCTTTGAAAGTTCGCGGCCCGGCTAGCCGGTCGCACCCCCCAGATTCCCGCGGAAAAGGGCTTTCGATGTCGCCTGCACCCGGACCAGCGCCCGCTGACCTGCTTCCCGAGCTCGCTGCCCGGACCGCGGGAGAAGCCAGTTCAGGAGCCAGTTCCGCTGCCAGTCCGGCACAAGGCCATGCGGTCGCCGTGCGGCAGATGTTCGATCGCATTTCGCCCACCTATGACCTCTTGAACCGGCTGCTCTCGGCCGGCATCGACCAGCGCTGGCGGGCGCGCGCTCTCTCGATCGTCGAGCGCGAGGCGCCGCGCGGGGCGCTGCTCGACTCGTGCGCGGGGACGCTCGACTTTGCGGCGGCGCTCGTCGCGCGCTTTCCGGATCGCAAGCTGATCGCCGGCGACTTCGCGCGCGACATGCTGGTGCGCGGTCGCAATAAGCCGAAGGGCGCGTTCTCATCCGTGGTCTGCGATGCGATGCGCTTGCCGTTCGTGAGCGATGCGTTCGCGGCGATGACCTGCGGCTTCGGCATGCGCAACCTCGCTGATCCGCGCGCGGGCGTTCGCGAGGCGTTTCGCGTGCTGCAGCCAGGCGGCGTGTTCGTGGTGCTCGAGTTCTTCAAGCCGACACGGTTGCCGACGCGAGTTTTTCACGCGTGCTACGCGCGCGGGCTCTTGCCGCTGGTTGGTGGTTTGATCTCTGGCGACCGGCAGGCGTATCGCTATCTCTCGGATTCGATGCAGGGGTTTTTAACCCGCGCTGAATTCGAGCAGGCATTTCGCGATGCGGGCTTTCGCGAGACGCACGCGAGCGACCTGACGCTCGGCATCGCCTCCATCGTGTGGGGGCGCAAATGAGCGCGATGGCCTCGAGCGCGCAGAACATGCGGATCGTGATCGCGATCAGCGGTGCTTCGGGCGCGCCGTATGCGCGGCGGCTCGTGCATCTCTTGCGTTCGAGCGAGCGCACGAAGCACGTGCAGCTCTCGCTCGTGCTTTCGCGCACGGCCGAACAGGTCTACGAGCACGAGTGTGGTGAGCCGACCTCCGCGCTCGGGTTGCCGAGCTTTGGCGGCCGCGATTACAGCGCTGCGTTTGCGAGCGGATCTTCGGCTGCGGATGCGATGGTCGTGATCCCCGCGTCGATGAGCAGCATCGCGCGGATCGCGCACGGCATCAGCGACGACCTGCTCACGCGCGCCGCCGACGTGATGCTCAAGGAGCGCAAGCGCTTGCTGGTCGTGCCGCGCGAGCTGCCGTACTCGAGCATTCACCTCGAGAACATGCTGGCGATCACGCGCGCGGGCGCGCTGGTGATGCCCGCATCGCCCTCGTTCTACGGCCGGCCGGTCACGCTCGAAGATGCGATGGACACCGTGCTCGCACGCGTGCTCGACCACTTGGGTTTGCCGAACGAGCTTTCGCGGCGCTGGGGCCACGACGTGAGCCTGCAAGACGCAACGGGCGATCGCGTGACGCTCGTGCATCCGCCGGATCCGCGTTCGTTCAAGAAAGAGGAGAAGTGACATGGGACGCATGCTGACGGCTG
>JAYUYY010000173.1:0-7060 GCA_043752225.1 Sandaracinaceae bacterium
GTCCGCCGCGGTGCTGCTGCTGGCTTGACTCGTGCTCTGCAAGCTCGCGCCGTGACCGAACACGCTGGCCGCCAACATGCGGCGTACGAGCGCAGCCGAGAGCTCTGGACCTTCCGCGAACAGCACCGCGCGGCGCAGCACGTTGAGCAACTCGCGCACGTTGCCCGGCCACTCGTAGCCGACGAGCAGTGCCTGCGCGTCATCGGCGATGCGCACCGACGGCGAGCCGATTCGGCCCAGCAGATGCTGCGCGAGCGGCATCACGTCGGCAGGTCGATCGCGCAGCGGCGGTAGCATCAACGGCAAGACCTGCAGCCGGAAATACAGGTCCTCGCGGAAGTTGCCTTTGCGCGTCTCCGCCCACAGGTCACGGTTGGTCGCGACCACGATGCGGACGTCGACCGGCAGCTCGCGCACTGCACCGACCGCCCGCACCATGCTGCTCTCGAGCGCGCGCAGCAGCTTGGCCTGCGTGTCGATCGGCAGCTCTGCGACCTCATCGATGAACAGCGTGCCGTTCTGCGCTTCGCCGAAGAGCCCCTTGTGATGATCGGTCGCGCCGGTAAACGCGCCTTTGCGATGTCCGAACAGCTCGCTCTCGAAGAGCTCGCGCTGCACGCAGGCGGCGTTGAGCGCCACGAACGGTCCGCTCGCACGCGGGCTCGCGAGATGCAGGTGCCGCGCGACGACCTCTTTACCGGTGCCGGTCTCGCCGTAGATCGCGACCGTCTCTCCCGTGGCGCCCACCTTCACGATGAAGTTGCGCACCTCTTCGATCTGCAGGCTGTGCCCGATGATCGGCGGGACATCGAGCGCGGTGCGTTTCTCGCGCAACCGCCGGCTCTCTTCGGCCGCCTGCATCAGCAGCGGCCCGAGCACATCGGCGTCTACGGGCTTCTCGAGAAACGAAAACGCACCCAGCTTCATCGCCTCGACCGCGGCGTCGACCGAGCCGTGTCCAGTCAGCACGACCGTGCGCGTCGGCGTGTGCACCGCGCGCTTGAGCACCTCGAGCCCGCCGATGCCGCGCATCCGCAGATCGAGTAGCGCGGCCTCGGGCGGCTCCGCTCCGCAGAGCAGCGGCAACGCAGCCTCGCCGCTATCCGCCTCGGTGACTTGAAAGCCCGCGCGCGAGAGCGCCTTCGCCATCGCGAAGCGAAACGCTGCATCGTCGTCGATCAGCAACACTCGAGTCGCTTGTGCCATCACGCTGTCCCAGTCGCGAGGCCACTGTGCGGGGCAGCTTCTGCGTTGTCGAGCGGCAGCGTCAGCACCGCCCGCACCCCGCCCGCGCTGCGGTTTTCGAGCGCGAGCGAACCGGCCATCGCTCGCACCAACATGTACGAGATGTATAAGCCCAAGCCGGTGCCTTCACCGGGCGGCTTCGTCGTCGTGAACGGCTCGAACAACCGCCCTTGGAGCGCCGCGTCGATGCCAGGTCCGTCGTCCTCGACCAGCAATGTGACGCTCCCGCCTTCGACCTTCGCCGAGATGCACACCTGGCCGCCGTTCTGTCCGCGCAACGCGTCGTGCGCGTTCTGCAACAGGTTCACGAGCACTTGCACCAAGCGATCTTGATCGCAGCGCAAGCGAATACCATCGAGGCTCGCGTCGATCACGAGCGCGGCCCTCGCTCGTGCACCCGCAAACACCAGCGCGCACGCCCGCTCGACCATGGCGTTGAGCGGCACCGAGCCCTGCACGCGCACACGCACGAGATCACCGCCCGCGAGCAGCGCATGCGTGATGCGCCCGAGCCGCGCGGTCTCCTCTTTGATCAGCGCCGCCGACTCCAGCACATCGCGCACCAACGCCGCGCGCTGCTCCGACGACGCGGCCTCGAGCGTCGGCAGCACCACGCACATGTCCGCGGCGAGCGTGCGGATCGTCGCAAGCGGTGTATTGAGCTCGTGCGCGACGCCTTGCGCGACGCGGCCAAGGCTCGCGAGACGCTCGGCGAGCAAGAGTTGGCGCTCGCTGAGCGTCGCGGCCGTGCGGTCCAGATACAGGTTCATCACGCGCGGGCTGCTGCCATCCGCTCCGTCGTGCGCGGACAAAGGAAACGACAGCAGCTCATAGACGCGCTCCGGACTCCCTTGGCCAAGCGCAAACTTGCAGCGCCCCGCCTCGCGCCGCTCGAACGAACGCTCGATCGGGCAAATCCCCGAGACGTCGCGCTCGCACGGCCGTTCGCTGCCGGGACACTTCCACGCCTCGCCACTCGCGAGCCGCGGAACGATCTGCTGCGCGCGACGGTTGCGCCATACGACCGTGTTGCTCGCATCGAGCACTTCGAGACCGGCATCGAGCTCGTCGAGCGTCGTCGAGAGCAGCTCGTACTCGAGCTCCGCACGGTCGCGCGCGACCTCGAGCGCGCGTTCGCGATCGCGCAGCTCCGCCGCCGCGTTGTTCACGAGATACGCGACCGCGCCGAGCGTCGACACGAACGCGACCACGGTCGACAGCGGTCCCCACATGCCTTGCGGTTGCCAGTGCGCGATCTGCAAACCGGGGATCAGCTCGGTCGCCCAAAGGATCCCAACACACGCGAACGCGACCGCTGCCGCGTTCACCGTCGCGCGTGGCCCGAACAGGATGCCGACGAGCGCGACGTGAAAGACGTAATAGCTCACGAACGGCGACTCGAGCCCGCCCGCTGCCCAGAGCACGACCGTGAGCAGCATGAAGTCGATCAGCGCATGCTCGATCGCTCGACGAGGCCCGGTCACCGCGCGGCCGCGGCGCAGGTCGCGCCACATCGCAGCGTTGTAGAGCGTCGCGACCGCCGCGGTCGCGAACAGCACCGGATAGCTCACTCCAGGAAACGCACCGAAGGCAGCGAGCGTTCCGGCGAGCACGATGCCGAGCAGCGCCATCCAGCGCAAACGCACGAGCCAAGCGAGCCGCTCGGGCGTAAAGCCCATCGCCTTGGCAACCGACGCGCGCGGAGCGCTATGAACCGTGTTTTCGAGCATCGCGAACGAACTATACCGCGGGGGTCAGAGCCCCTTCGAGCGACAGGGGCGGCTCGAGCCGCACGCGCCCTTCCCGCTCGCAGTCGACGAGAAACAGCAGCTCGCGGTTGCGCAGACGACCGACGGTTCCGGTCTTTTGACCTTGCGGGTTGTAGATGCCGATCTTAGCGCCGACGTAGCGCGGAAAATCGACGCTCGTCATCTGAACGGCGCCGCGCTCCGAGAGGATCTCGAGCAGCTCGCTCTGCGACAGATAGCCCTCGTTGTTGAACGAGACCATGAGATAGCGCGCGCGCAACGCCTTCACGACCTGCTCGAGCGCACCGCGAATACCACGCCGCGAGTTGAACGCGCTCTTGTACGTCTTGCAGTCGATGCGCTTGCACGCGATGCCGTAGACCTCGGGCGCGTCCCAGCGCACCAGCGTCTCCCACACGTGATAGTTGCCGAGGTAGCGATGCTGGTTGTACGGCGGGTCGAGGTACACGACATCGAGCTCGGCATCCGCCAGTGAGTTCGCGCACTCGAGCGCATCGAGCCCGAGCGCCGCGCCTCCGCCGGGTAGCAAATCCGGCACGCGCAGCTCGAGGTCGTTGAACGCACGCTTCGCCCACTGCTTGAGATACGCCATCTGCAAACCGACGGTGGAGTCGACACGATCGGCGGCCTCCATCAGCGACACGAGCGCGATCGACTCGAGCTCCGTAGGTAGCTGCATGCCCGCGATCGCGTTGCGAATCGCGTCGATGCGCGCGCCGTTCTTGGGCTGGAAGTAGCGCGACGCCTCGCAGAACGTCTGCGTGAAGTAGCCGGCGTCTGGCGGCAGTGCGTTGAGCTCCGCTACCAGCTCGCGCGCTTGCGGCAGCCAGCGTTCGCGATCGGCCTGCACGTAGCATTGCGCGAGGCGGTGCGCGTACGCGGTGTGATCGTTGGCGGTGACCGCGTAGCCAGCGCGCTTGAGCGCATGCCCGACGCGCGCCGTGCCGCTGAACAAGTCGAGCACGCGGCGCGCGTTCGGGATCGTCGCGATCACGCGTTCGATCTGGTGTACCAGCAAGCGCTTACTGCCGATGTACTTGATCATGAGTGCTCGCAGCACGTGCGTGGGTCGCGGTCGCGACTCGCGTCGTTAAACGCAAAGCTCGCGACGCGAGTGCCGCGCCGCGAGCTTGCGAGCAATCGTTCCAAAGCTACTCGGCAGCCGGAGCCGCTTGCGCGGCGAGCGCCGCTTGTGCGGTCTCGATTGTCGCCAAGAGCAGCTCGCGTTGAAGCGCGAGCGGCGCCGGCATCTTCACGGTGTTGAAGAACTCGGCCTGCGACTCGAGCTCGCCCTTCCAGTCGCTCAAGCTGATCTCGGTCGCTTGCTTGAACGCTTCGGGCTCGATCTTCAGATCCGAGAGGTCGAGGTCACCCGCGCGCGGCACCCAACCGACCACCGTCTCTTGTGCGCCGACCGCGCCCATCGCGCGATCTACGACCCACTTGAGCACGCGCATGTTTTCGCCGTACCCAGGCCACAGGAACGAGCCGTCCTTGCCCTTACGGAACCAGTTGACCATGAAGATCTTCGGCGGGTGTGCGATGCGCTGACGCATCGCGAGCCAGTGCCCGAAGTACTCGCCCATGTCGTAGCCGCAGAAGGGCAGCATCGCCATTGGGTCGCGGCGCACGATACCGACCGCACCGGTCGCCGCTGCCGTCGTCTCCGAGCCCATCGTCGCGCCGAGGTACACGCCGTGCGTCCAGTTGAACGACTGCACGACGAGCGGCACCGTCGTCGCGCGACGACCGCCAAAGATGATCGCCGAAATCGGAACGCCCTCAGGGCTGTTCGCGAAGCGCGAGAGCGCCGGGTTGTTGGTCGCGGGCGCGGTGAAGCGAGCGTTCGGGTGCGCGGCCTTCTCCTTCGAGCTGCTCTTCCACGGACGGCCCTGCCAATCGATCAGCTCTTCGGGTGTCTCGTCGGTCATGCCCTCCCACCAGACGTCGCCGTCGGGGGTCATCGCGACGTTGGTGAAAAGCGTGTCGCGCTCGATCGTCTTCATCGCGGTCGCGTTGCTCTTCACGCTCGTGCCTGGCGCGACGCCGAAGTAACCGGCCTCCGGATTGACGGCCCACAAGCGACCGTCTGCACCGGGACGCATCCACGCGATGTCGTCGCCGACGGTAAACACGCGCCAGCCCTCGAAGCGCCTGGGCGGGATCAACATCGCGAAGTTAGTCTTGCCGCACGCGCTCGGGAACGCCGCGGCGACGTACGTGGTCTGACCTTCAGGGCTCTCCACGCCGAGGATCAGCATGTGCTCGGCGAGCCAGCCCTCTTGATGACCGAGGTAGCTGCCGATGCGCAGCGCGAGGCACTTCTTACCGAGCAGAACGTTGCCGCCGTAGCCGCTGCCCACCGACCAGATCGTGTTGTCTTGCGGGAAGTGGCAGATGAAACGGCGCTCGGGATTCACGTCGAGCGTCGAGTGCACGCCGCGATTGAAGTCGTTGCTCGTGCCGAGCATGTCGAGCGCGGCTTTGCCCATGCGGGTCATGATCCGCATGTTGAGCACGACATAAATGCTGTCGGTGACCTCGACGCCGACCTTCGAGAACGGTGAGCCGAGCGGGCCCATCACGTACGGGATCACGTACATCGTGCGGCCCTTCATCGAGCCTTCGAACATCGCGCCGAGCTTCTTGTAGGCGTCCGCAGGAGCCATCCAGTTGTTGGTTGGCCCGGCTTCCTCCTTGGTCGGCGTGCAGATGAACGTGAGGTGCTCGACGCGCGCGACGTCGTTCGGGTTGCTGCGATGCAGGTAGCACCCGGGGCGCTTGCTCTGATTGAGCGGGATCAAGATCCCTTCGGCGACCGCTTGCTCGGTGAGGCGCTTCTTCTCGGCTTCCGAGCCGTCGCACCAGTAAATGACGTCCGGCTTGGTGACGCTGGCGGTTTCCTCGACCCAGGCGAGAACAGCCTTGTTTTGGGTCGGTGGAGACGGGTACTTCGAGGGAGGCGCGCCTGTGTTCATCGGGTCAAACCTTCGGGTCTCTTCCACTTAAATAAGAGGACGATTGGGGAAATCGCGGAGGCGAGAGGGGTAGCACAATTGGGCACGCGGCAAAACCAGTCGATACCTGCGATCACCCCGAAAAGACGTCGCCAAGCCTGGCCGATCGGCCGAAGCAAGGCGCTCTCAATCAGGCCGCGAACCCGGATCGGGATGGACCATGTCCTCGGCCCGAACCAGCTCGTCGAACTTCTCGCCGGTCAACGCTCCAAGCGCGATCGCCGCCTCGCGCAGCGAAGTCGCCTTGTCGTGCGCCTCGGTCGCGATCCGCGCGGCTGCGTCGTATCCGATGTGCGGCGTCAACGCGGTCACCAACATCAACGAGCGCTCGACGTAGCTTCGCAACACATCGCGACGCGGCTCGATGCCTTGCGCGCAGTGCTTGTCGAAGCTCGCGCACGCATCCGCGAGCAGGCGAATCGATTGCAGCAGGTTGAGCGCGATCACCGGCTTGTACACGTTGAGCTCGAGGTTCCCTTGGCTGCCGGCAAAGCCGATCGTCGCGTCATTCCCGATCACCTGCGCGGCGACCATGGTCAACGCTTCGCACTGAGTCGGGTTGGCCTTGCCGGGCATGATCGAGCTACCGGGCTCGTTCTTAGGGATCTCGATCTCACCGAGCCCTGCGCGCGGGCCCGAAGCGAGCCAGCGAACGTCGTTTGCGATCTTCACGCACGCGCACGCGAGCTGTCGCAACGCGCCGCTGGTCGCTACGCACGCATCATGCGCAGCCAGCGCCGCAAACCGATTGCGCGCAGGCACGAACGCGAGCCCCGAGAGCTCGGCGACTCGTCGCACCGCGCGTTCGCCAAACTCCGCATGCGCATTGAGACCGGTGCCCACCGCGGTGCCACCTAGCGGGAGCTCGCGTAAACCTTGCAACGTCGCGACCAGCGCGCCGAGCGCTGCGTCGATCTGCGCCGCCCAGCCCGAGATCTCCTGACCGAGCGTGATCGGCGTCGCGTCTTGCAAGTGCGTGCGCCCGATCTTGATGACGTCCGCGAACGCGCGGCTCTTGCTGTCGAGCGT
>JAYUYY010000174.1:0-2720 GCA_043752225.1 Sandaracinaceae bacterium
GGCTAGACCGCGCATGGCTAAGGTTGACACCACGTGGCGCGCGCCGATGTGCAGCGTGACTTGGCTCACGGAGGCATGGGTATGAAATCGGCGCGAATCAACTTGGAGTTAACTGTATTGGTGATCGCTCTCTCGCTCGCAGGCGCGTGCAAAGCGTCCGTGGATGCAGACGGCGACGACGACCAATCGCAAGCCGGGACCGGTGACGAAGCGGGCACGACCGGTGGCGCCGCGGGTGCGGCCGGAGACGGCGCGGGCGCTGCAGGCGATAGCGCTGCGCTCGGGGATGGAGGCGTACCCACCGCTGGAACCGGCGGTGGCTCGGCTCCGCCCGAAGGCACTCCATTCGCCATCGATCTGACATGGAGCGACGCGATCATCGCGAACGTGCTCCAGACCGCGCTCACCACCGCGATACAACGCGCTGAGCTCGGCGCGTCCTCAGGATCGGATCAAGGCGTCCGCGATCTCTCGGCAGCCGCGGTCACGAGCTTGATGACCACGCAATCTCGACTCGAGCTCGTGTTGAGCCAGGAAGGCCTGACCCCAGAGCCAAGCTCCGTGAGCACGGAGATCAGCGATCGCACCGCCACGATGATGACGCAGATGCAAGCGCTCTCCGGCAGCGAGTTCGATGTCGCCTATCTGAACGCGCAAATCGATCTGCAGGCCGACGTCATGGCGCTGATCAGCGCCGAGATCCTTCCGAACGTGATCAACGCGCAGCTGATGACCGGCTCGCAAGCCGTGCGCGCAACGCTGCGCGAGAACGTCGACGCGGCGGCCGCGCTGCTCGAGACGCTCGCACCTGCACCGTAGTGAATCGTCTCGTTGTGCTCGGTAGCGTAGTGCTCGATCACCAAGGAGCCGTTCGAATGGACCTCGACGAATCGATCCACCGCTGGAAAGAGCGGATGTTTCTGGCGCGCGATCAAATGCTCAACGATCCGACCACGGCGCGCGAATGGCAGCGCGGCGTGGTACGCGAGATCGAAGAAGCGCTCGCTCAGGAAGCCTGCGCGCAAGATCACGACGCCCGCGCCCGGCTCGAGGGGTTACTGGCCAAGGAGCGGAGTGCGCTGCGCCGCACCGAGCAGGAGTGCCAGCTCTGGCTGATGCAATCGGTGTGGCGCTCGCGCCAATTTCATCTGCACCAAGAGGATGCGCTCCACCGCTCCGTGGCATCGCTGCGCCGGCCCGCTACTGCGTAACGCGCTTGCGGATTTGGTGCATGGAGCGGACGACCGCGGAGCACTCGTCTTCGACGTAGAGCAGGCCAGCGTCGGTCGCGATCCGGCGCGTCTCGGGTGAGGCGATGCCCTGTTGTAGCCAGAGCGCCTTGGCGCCGATCGTGACTGCGCTGCGCGCGATCGGCGGCGTGTCGCGCGAAGGCCGAAAGACCAAGACCAGCTCGATCGGGAACGGGACGTCCTCGAGCGTGCGATAGACGCGCTCGCCGAGGATCTGCTGCGCGTGCGGGTTGATCGGGACGATCCGGAAGCCCGCCGTCTGGAGCTGGGCGGGCACGCTCTGCGCCGCCTTGTTTGGATCGCTGCTCGCGCCGACTACCGCGATCACGTCGAAGTCCCGAAGAATGCGTTCCGAGGTATCCATCGGCCCCTCCATGGAGGTTGAGAGCTTGTTTCTGGCCCGAGCGCGAGCGAGCTTGGGAACAGATCTCGATCCCATAGTCCTCCCGAGGAGCCGGCATGCAACCACCGCCCACCGATTGGCCGCGAATCTCGAGCGCGCTCTATTACGAGCGAGCCTCCGAAGCGATCGATTGGCTCGTCCGTGCATTCGACTTTGAGGTGCGGCTCAAGGTCGAAGGCGACGACGGAAGCATTCAGCATTCCGAGCTGGCGTACGGCGGCGGAGTGGTGATGGTTGCGGAGCCGAAGCTCGATCGCTTTCCGCACACGCGTGCGCCGAGGCAAGCCGGCGGGATCAACACGCAAAACATGATGGTCTACGTCGACGACGTCGAAGCGCACTTCAGGCGTGCGCGTGGAGCGGGTGCAGCGATCATCTCCGAGCCGAAGACCACGGACTACGGCGAAGAGTATTGGTGTGATCGCGGCTACGAGTGCGAAGACCTCGGCGGCCATCATTGGTGGTTCTATCAGCGCTTGCGCAGCGCAGCGCAGCGCCCAAAGGCTGATCGGAACGCATAAGAGGGGCGCGCAGATCCGCGAAGGTTTAGTCGGGGGTGTTGCCGATTTCGTCTTGCTCGAGCATGCGGGACTCGGCTTCGCGTGCGAACTGGGCGTAGCGGCCTTCGAGGATCGCGGTGCGCGCGGCGCGCATGAGGGCGGCGTAGAAGCTCAGGTTGTGCTGGGTGATCAAGCGCGGGCCGAGCATCTCGCCGGCGCGGACGAGGTGCCTTAGATACGCGCGCGTGTACGTGCGGCAGACGGGGCAGTCGCAGCGAGCGTCGAGCGGGTTTTGATCGCTGGTGTGCCGCGCTTGCTTGAGGTTTACGCGGCCGCCCCAGGTCAGAGCTTGGCCGTTGCGCGCGTTGCGCGTCGGCAACACGCAATCGAACATGTCGATGCCGGATCCGACCGCGCGCAGCAGATCGATCGGCTTGCCCACGCCCATCAAGTAGTGCGGTCGCGCGCGCGGCATCTCGGGACCGAGCACGGTGAGCAAGCGGTACATCTGCTCGATCGGCTCGCCGACCGAGAAGCCACCGAGCGCGATGCCATCGAACGGCAACG
>JAYUYY010000175.1:0-2720 GCA_043752225.1 Sandaracinaceae bacterium
GTGTGCCCGGCCGGTAAGGTGGGGGGTGGACCGCCGTGGGCGTAGAGCCACAAGGACGGCCGCGAGAAGAATGGAAACGTGCGCTGCCACTCCGCCACGGCCGCGAGCTCCGCGTTGGTCGGCTCTCTGTCATTTTGCGCGTGGTCATGCACGGCACCGAGGGCCTGCGTCGCCAAGTCGGGTTGTCGGCCGTCCACCATGAGCACGGGATCGAGCGCGATGTTCAGCGTCGTCGGAGTGCCGCGCCGAACAACCACATGCGTCGCCGACGGATCGCCGGCGAGCTTCACGTACGGCGGCAGCGGCACACGCACCAAGAACGTGCCGTGCGCCAACAAGCGCGTGTTGCCCGTGACGAAGTCGTCGGTTCCATCCCACCGAAACAGCGGGTTCGTCGGGTCGGTCGCGTAGAGCTGCGCGATCGCAGCGAGGCTCAGGGTGCCCGTCGCCCGATCGTGGCACGTGGCGCAGGTGCGGCCGTTGCCTCCGAACGTCTCTCGCTCGAACACACGCCTACCGAGCGCCAGCTGCCGCACGTCACCGAGCGACAGCTCCGCTTGCGCCGGATCTACCGCTGCCACCTCGACCGGCGGCGCATTGCAGCTCACCGCGCACAACACACCGAGCATCCACATGGTTTGCATCACCGATTACCTCCGCTGAGAGGTTCGCCGAACGCAGCGCCGGCAGCATCACATGAACGTGTCAGCCTCTGGCACCCAGCCGCGTGATGAGCTCCGCGCGCGAATGCACGCCGAGCTTACGGAACACCTTCTTCAAATGCGTGCCCACAGTGTCTTCGGAGATGTTCAAACGCGCCGACACATTCAGGTCGGTGGCGCCTTCGAGCACGTGCTGCAACACTTGCTTCTCCCGCGGGGTGAGCTTCGCGTCGAAGGCGTCGTGGCGTGGCACCACGGCACCGCAGCCTTCGGCGAGAGACAAACACGCCGCCAAGGTGTGCCCAGCGGTGGCGACCAAGTCGAGCAGCGGCGCCCGCACTGCCTGCAGCAGCGCCTTGGAGCCGATGCGCGCGCCGATGGACACGTGGCCAACCAGCGTTTGCTGCGCGTCGAGACAGAAGCCGACGACGTAACCCGTCACCGCGTGTGGCGCAAACAGCGTGCGCTGAAAGTCCGCCGAGAGGGCCTTGTTGGGCGTCTTGGAGAGCGGCGCGAAGACGGGACCGTGCGCAGCGAGAAGAAACCGCCAGTGCTCCGCCACGTCGACTTTGGGCATGAATGCGCTCTCGATTGTCTCGATGAGGCCCACGAAGGACGCGGGTTCCGCCCCTATTTGGTTGCGCAGCCAGCCGCCGGGTGCGCACGTCATCACGGCGGTGAAGACTGGGTCACTCGCGGAGATCGCGTTGAAGATGGCGCACGCAAGCTCGCGGCGCCATTGTTCGGCTGGCGCCGGCAGCTGTGCGATGCGTCGGGCAAGTGGCCACGTCATACAGCGGTGAAAGATACCGCGCCGTGCAAGACGCGCCAGCGCGGCGCCGCACAAATGTCAGGCGCATTTCTTGGCGGCCGAGAACCAAACGGGCTACCTTCACCCATGACCATGCCCATGACTATGGCGTTTGGCGTTTCCAGCTTCGATCACCTCACCGTCCTCACCGTGCACGGAAAAGAGTCGCCCAGCGCCGCTGAATGGACGCAGTTTTGCGATCTGCTCGGCAGCATGGTGAAGCAAAGCAAGGGCGAGATCTACCGCATCCGCAGCCTCATCGTCACCGACGGCGGCGCGCCCAGCGCCGCGCAGCGCGACGCGCTCCACCGCTTGATGGCCGGGCAGCAGCCGTCGGGCGCCATCGTCACCGACAACTCGCTCGTGCGCGGTGCCGTGACGGCGCTCAGCTGGTTCAATCCAAAGACCCGCGCCTTCGCGCCGCGCCGGCCAAATGATCTCATCGACTTCTTGCGCCTGTCAAAAGCGGAGATCCCGGCGTTGATCGGCGATCTGCAGGGCGTCAGCAAGGCGCTGGGCCCGGTGCCCACGCTCGCAGCGTTTTGCGACGCGCTGCAAGCCGTCCGCTAAAAGCCCGTCAAACGCGCGCGCACCCGGCGGGCCGTCCGCTCGACACGCTCGACCGTATTCACGTCGACCAGATCGATGATGTGCGGCACGAACAACAGCAACGCCGACAGCAGGTGCTGCCAAAATGACCACGCCTCGGCCTCGACCGCTGCCTCGCTGAGCGCGTCGAGCGTGGCGGCCAACAAGACGGCCTCGTGGCGATCGATAGTGCCGATGCGCGCTTGCAGCGAACGCAGCTGCAGCGCGGCCCGCTCCCAGTCATGCGCGAGCATCGAGTCATGAAGCTCGATCGAGGCACGCGCGCGGTCGGTCGCCTCCAAGTCGAAGGCTTCGCGCGTCATCGCGCTGCGCATCTGCCCGCGCGGATCGAGCACACGGCGCACCTCGAGCCAACGCTTGAAGCGGTCGCCGAGCATCCGCCGCATGTGCTCGGGGGTGAGAAAGTTGGCTTGGCCGAGGTGCACGCCGCCGCCAAACTCCATGGCGAGCTCTTGGTAGGCGCGTAGCATCTCTTGGGCGTAGGGGGTGCCGCGTATCAGCGCGATCTCGACCATCATGCAATCGGAGCGCTGTGGCGCGAGCAGCGCCGGCGACGCCCGAACGAAGCGCAGCGACGCGGGGCCGGTGTGCGGCTGTCCGCGGCGTTGAAACTCGGCTGCCCGCCGCAAGAACGCTTC
>JAYUYY010000176.1:0-7057 GCA_043752225.1 Sandaracinaceae bacterium
CGCAGGCCGAGTGCGACGCCGAGCGGCGTGAGCATGATCAGCGCCGCGATCACGCCGAGCAGCCCCAAGGTGACCGCGACGAGCAACACGTTCGAGGTCGTCGAGCTGGGAGCGCTGTCGCGCTGCTTGATGGCGGTGCGCGAGGTGCTGCGCGGGACGGCCGGTGCCACCGGCGGCAATACCGGCTGGGCGGGCGGCGGCGCACCCGCCGGCACTGGCGCAGCCGCCGAGAGCTGCGCGGCGAGCTGGGCCGAAGGCCGCAAACCCGGCAGCGTTCCGTGGCGAGTGGATCCTCCACGCGGCGGGGGAGCAGGCGGCAGACCTGCCGGCGGCGGCGAAAACACACCGAGCGGCGTGAGCTGCGGCACCTGCGAAGCGGGCTGCGGCATCCCGAGGTCGCCCGCGATGATCGGCTTGTTCAAGCCGCGCGGAACGTCCTGCACATCGTTGATCTCGGCGAGCAGCGAGGGCACGCCCACGCCTTCTTCTTTGTTGAAGAAGATGTGCGTCGGCTCATCCTCGAAGCCGCCGTGGCCGTGATCGATCGCGGGGATCGTGAGCGCCTGCAGCTCGAGCTCTTGCAGGAACTGCGTCTTCTCTTCATCGAAGCCGCCCGAGGGTGGGACCGAGTTGGGCCCGTACGCCGACGACGCGTTCACGTAGTTGGTGGGCTCGTCGTCGAAGCCGCTGTCGTTCGGATGCGCGGACGCAAGACGAGTTTCGGCGGCGTGCACACCTTCAGCCGGCCCCGCCTTGGTCTTGTCGCGATCGTAGAACGAGGTGCTCTCCTCTTCTTGATCGTCGTGCGGCTGGACCGGTCGCGGTTTTGCTTCACGCGGGATTGGCGCGGGCGGCGGCGCCGAGACGCGGATGATCTTGGTCGAGGGCGGTGGATCGCTGCTCAGCCTGCGCTGGATCTCAGCGCGTGCACGCGCAGCCGCACCGGTCGGCGAAGCGAAGAAGGCGCGGCGCTCGTTCATCAGCGCGTTGTCGGCGCTCGCCGCGAGCAAGCGCTTGATGCGCGCGTTCTCGGCGATCACTTCCATCGCGAACAGCTGCAGCACCCACTCCGAGAGCGTCTGCGTCGTGAACGCGCCCGACGTGCGGTGCACGTATGCGTTCAGGATCTGGCCCATTTCGCCGGCGGTCTGAAAGCGATCCTCGGGCTCGCGCTCGAGCGCGCGCATCACGACCACTTCGAGATCATCCGGCACGTCTTCGCTCACGGCCGAGGGCGGCGGCACGTTCGCGGTGCCGACCAGCTTGAGCGTGTCGATGTCGTCTTTGCCGACAAACAACCTTCGCCCGGTCAGCATCTCATACAAGCTCACGCCAACGCCGAAGATGTCGGAGCGCGAGTCGAGCGGCTTGCCCTTCACCATCTCCGGGCTCATGTAGCCGAGCTTCTTTTTGAGCGCATCGACGTTGGTCTGCTGCGCGCGACCGACCGCTTTCGCGAGCCCGAAGTCGATCAGCTTTACCTGACCTTCGTAGCTGACCAGGATGTTGGTCGGCGAGAGATCGCGGTGCACGACGCCGGCGCTCGAGCCATTGCTGTTGCGCAAGCTGTGGGCGTAATCGAGCGCGTCGCACAAACGCGCTGCGATGAAGGCTGCGACCACCGGCGGCATCGTCTGACCGCCGCGCGCGAGCCGGCGCGTGATCTTGCCGAGGTCTTTGCCGGCGATGTACTCGATCGCCATGTACAGCGACTCGCCGACCTTACCGAGCTCGTAGATCGGGCAGATGTTCGCGTGCGTGAGCCGCGCGACGGTCTTGGCCTCGCGCACGAACGTCTTGACGAACTCGGGGTCGCCCGCCATGTGCGGCAGGATTCGCTTGATCGCGACCAAGCGTTCGAAGCCGGCTTCACCGCGCACGTTCGCGCGATAGACCGCCGAGGTGCCGCCGCCGCTGATGCGGTCGAGCAACATGTACTTGCCGAACGGAATCAGCTCGTCGGCAGACCACTCGCTCTCTTTGAGAGCGGCGGCAAAGGCATCGGGGCTCAACAGATCAGGCATGGGAACCAGCCAGACCGTCACGTGTGACCGGTCCAGCTTTGGCCGCGAGTCTACATGTTCGGACGCTCGGGAATAGTGCGAAGCCTCCCCTCCGGGTCGCTAGCAGCTCGACATCCCGTGCGATTTTGGGAATAACCGCTCGCGTGAACCTGCCCCCCAGCATGCCCCCGGGCACCTTGTCTCCGCACACCATCGTCGCGCTCGTCCGCGACCGGCCGGGCGTGCTCCACGCGATCGTCGAGCGCTGCCACCAGCACGACTTCAACATCCGGAGCCTGGCGGTCGGCACCTCCGAGACCGAGGGCATGTCGCGCATGACCTTCGTGGTCGACGCGAGCACCGATGCCGAGGTGCTGGTCACGGAGCTGCGCAGCCTGCCGGACATCGTGCACATCCGCGACATCTCCGAGCACGAGTTCGTGAGCCGCGAGATGGCGTTGATCCGCGTCAAGGGCGAGCGCGAGATGCGTAAGCGCTTGATGGACATCGTCGACATTTTCAACGCCAAGATCGTCGACGTCGGCGCGCACGCGATGATCATCGAGGTGACCGGCCACGAGAGCACGATCGACTCGCTGGTCCGGCTGCTCAAAGATTATGAAGTCGTCGAGCTGGTGCGCACCGGTCGCGTGTCTATGTTGAAGGGCTCTGAGATCTAATCACGATCGCACGACCGATCAGGAGAGACGCCATGGGAATCAGCAAAGCGAGTGGGCAGTGGCAAGGTGGTCTCAAAGACGGCAAAGGGGCGATGAAGCCTGCGCATGCTGCCGAGGTTGGGTTCTCGGTCAGCTCGCGCTTCGAAGGTCAACCGGCGAGCAATCCTGAAGAGATGATCGGTGCAGCGCTCTCGGGCTGCTTTTCGATGGCGCTGACCTCGGCGCTCGAGAAGGCGGGGCTCAAGCCGCAGAGCGTTCAGACCTCGGCCGACGTGCACCTCGAGCGCGAAGCCGCGGGCTTCACGATCACGGCGATCGAGCTGACCTCAGAAGCCTCCGTGTCAGGCATCGACGACGCGAAATTTCAGTCGATCGCGGAGGAAACCAAAAAGGGCTGCCCGGTTTCCAAGGCGCTCTCAGGTGGTCCGAAGATCACGCTTAAGGCCACGCTCAAAGGCTGAAAAGCCGAGTAGCCTGCGCGCCCGTGCGGCGTGAGCATCAACCGATTTTCCTGAAGCGTGTGAGGCGCGCGATCGATCGCCAGATCGCTCGCCACTTCGTGCATCCGCATTTCGATCGCGTGGGCGAAGGCTGCGCGTTCGCGAACCCGTTGTTCGTGACCGTGGTCGGTGCGCCGATCGAGCTCGGCGATCACGTGCAGATCAACGCGATGTACGACAACCAGGTGCGGCTCGCGGTATGGGGCGCAGCGCCGGGGCTCGGTCGCATCACGATCGGCGACTACAGCGTGATCAATCCGGGCGTGCGGATCAGCTCGGGCTGCCGCGTGAGCATCGGTAGGAACGCGCTCTTCGCGAGCAACGTGTGCATCACCGACACCGATTGGCATGGCCACTACGATCGCGTGTTCACCCACGGCGGCTACGCGCCGGTCACGATCGAAGACAACGTCTGGCTCGGTGAAGGCGTGATCGTGTGCAAGGGCGTGACGATCGGAAAGAACAGCATCGTCGGCGCGGGCGCGGTGGTTGTGCAGGACGTGCCTGCGAACAGCATCGCGGTGGGCAATCCCGCGCGCGTGATCACTTCGCTCGACCCCAGCAAGACGTTCGTGTCGCGCTCGGATGTGTTCAATGGATCGCCGCAATACCTCACCGATCTAGGTAAGCTCGAGCACGATTTGATGCGCGACAACACGCTGCTCGGTTGGCTGCGTTACGTGTTGTTTCCGCGCCGCACCGATTGATCACGCGCTGACCCCGCTGGCTGGGACGAACGACTCAGCGTTCGCGTCGCAGAAAGTTGTCGGGGTCCTGACGGATCCGCGCGCTCGCAGCCATGGACATGGACTTGCGGAGCGATGAGCGCTTGGCTATTGGATCGAGTGAGCTCGGTGCGGGTTAGCACCGAGTTGAACGGAGCGGACTCGTGGCAGGGACGGCCACTCGTGGACGACGAGCGCGCGAAGGACTGGGCTGTGCGTTGACATGCGCGGCCGCAGTCGCGTGCAGCTTGAGCGCGGCGCGTGCGCACGCGTTTTCATCGCCGCTCGCATACCGGGATCCCCCGCAAGAAGGCGGCGGCGGCGGTCGCTACTTCACGGGCTCACCGGCCGATGGATACGGCTGCGACGTCTGCCACGAGGGCGCGGAAGGCGCGCCGCTGCAGGTCACAGGCTTGCCGCTCGACGGTTACCAACTTGGGGTGAGCTACGAGGTCACGATCACGTGGCCGATCATCGAGCACATGGGCTTCCTCGCGGAGATCGCGGATGAAACGCGGATCGGCGCTGGGGCGATCGCGATGCCTCGCTTCGACACGATGAGCTTGGACGAGCTGTGCTCGATGGAAGAAGGCGGCTTCCCAGCGTCCGAGATCATCCGCGACGAGGCCGAGCAGCGCGCCTTCGTGAGCACGGTCGACTGCGGCGCGCGCAAGACGCGCTTTCAATGGACCGCGCCGATGACTCGCGCAGGCACGGTCTGGTTCAGCGCCGGGTTCGTCGTCTCGAACAACGACGCGGCCGCCTCGGGGGATGGCGTCACGATGCTGAGCTTGCCTTTGACCCAATCGCGCACCGGTCTGGGCACTCAAGAGATCACCGCGGGGTGCTCCGTTTCGAGATCGCGTCACGGATGGAGTGATGCCGCGTGCTTGGCGTTCCTGAGTCTGTGCGGCGCGCTCCACGCGCGACGTCGCCATCGATCGATCCACGAAAAGAGAAAAGCATGAGTCGCTCTACCCTCCGCATCGCACTCTCGCTGCTCGGGCTGAGCATCACGGCCAACGCGTGCGTCGAAGGGCACGAGGACACAGCGCTCGGAAAAGCGAGCTTCGTGAGCGGCGCTCCTCTAGCCAATCCGGACTATCAGATGGCGGCGATCGCTGCGGGTGCGCAAGCGGTTGGCACCGGCGGCATGACCGCGGAGCCACCGCCCACCGCCGGTATGAGCGCTGCGATGGCGGGCATCGGAGGCGCTACGGGTAGCGCAGGCGTGAACGGCGTTGCGGGTACTGCCGGTACGACGGGCGGTGCAGGCGGCATGGAGGTATCGCCGACCGCCGGTACGGGCGGCGCGAGTGGAGCTGCCGGAGAATCCAGCACCGGTGGCGTCAGTGGAAGCGCGGGCGCATCAGGCGCATCGGGTGCAGGCGGAACGGCGGGCGATGGAACACCCACGAGCACGCCGGGCACGCTCACGCTGTCGTTCATGTCTGCCGATTTGCGCGGCCGCTACTCACCCAAGAACATCGGCGCGGTTTGGGTCGAGACGTCATCCGGTCAATTCGTGAAGACACTCGAGCGTTGGGCCGCCACGCGCGCGCGTTATCTCACCAGCTGGAATCAAGCGGCGCCTAACTGGAGCGTCTTCCTCGGCCTCAACGCGCCGCCTGACGAGCTGGATGCGATCACCCGCGCGACGCTGAACCGCCACGAGATGCACATGCTGAGCTGGGACATGCAAGATCCCGCGGGCGCAGTCGTGCCGGACGGATCTTATAAGATCAAGATCGAAGTCACCGACAAGGACGCCACCGGCGCGATCGGAGAAATCCCTTTCGACAAAGGTGCAGCGCCACAGACCGTGACCCAGTCGGGCGCGTCGTTCACGAGTGCAACGCTTGAATACACGCCGTAATCAACGCGCGGCCGTGTCGGCAGTATTCATCGGCGCGCTGTGCATCGCGCCGATGCGGAGCCGCGCGCAAGAGCTCGGGGTAGCGACCTACGTGCGCACGGACAGCGATCACACGTTGGTGGTCGCGCCACGCCTGCGCGCGCAAACGAGCCTGAACGACGCGACGCGCGCGACCGCTGTCTACGCGGTGGACATCTGGACGAGCGCGTCGATCGACATTGTGAGCTCTGCTTCTCAAACGCCCGTGACCGAGCAGCGCGACGAGGTGAATCTCTCGATCGACCACGAGCAAGGCGATCTTACGTTCACGGGCGCTTATCGCTACTCGGTCGAGCCGGACTACGTCTCGCACGGCGGCTCGGGCGGCGTAGGCTACGATTTTTCGGACAACAACTCGCAGTTGGGGCTGGGCGTTTCCGGTTCGAGCGATAAGGTCGGGCGCGCCGGCTATCCGGGCTTCGAAGAGCGCGTGGCGGCGCTCGGCGCGCGGCTGTCGTTTACGCAGGTGCTCGATCGCGACACGGTCGCGCAAGCGCAGTACGAGCTGTCGCGCGCGGAAGGCTTTCTCGCGAGCTCCTACCGCTACGTCGCGATCGGCGGCGACGGCGATTGCACGGGAACCGCTCCGCTGTGCGTGCCCGAGCACGTGCCGGGTGAACGCATGCGCCACGCCGCATCACTGTTCGCGCGTCGATCGCTGAGCGATGCGTTTTCGATCGGCGCGGGATACCGCTTCTATCTCGATGACTGGGGCCTCACCGCGCACACGCTGCGCGCCGAGCTCGGCTACATGCCGGGCGCCGACACCGTGCTGCGCGCGCGGTACCGCCTCTACCTGCAAGGCGCGACCGACCATTACCAAGCGCGCTACTTCGCGGTTCAGCCGTACGTCACGAGCGACAAAGAGCAATCGCCGCTCTCCTCGCATCGCGTGGGGCTCGAGCTGGAGCAACACGTCGCGCTCTCCGAGGGCGAGCTGAACGCGACGCTGTCGATCGCGCCGATCTACTACAGCTACGATGATTTTCCGAAGCTCGAGAGCATCACGGCCTTCGAGGTCAACATCGCGCTGGGGCTCGTCCTATGAGGTGCTGTCGCGCGCTGCTCGGTGGATTGCTCTGCGCCGTGCTCGGCAGGAGCGCGCACGCGCAAGAGCTTTCGCCTGCGGAGCCGCAACCGCAGCCCGTGGCGCGCTCGATCGAAGCGCGCGTGTTCGTCGGTCCGGGTGTCGGAGGGCGGGAGCTGCGCTACCCGATCGTGGGTGGCACCGCAT
>JAYUYY010000177.1:0-7051 GCA_043752225.1 Sandaracinaceae bacterium
GCGAATGATCTGCGCAAGCCGATTGCGCAACACGTAGGCGTCGGCTTCCGGTTCGGGCAGTGCAAAGTTCGGAGACGGATTGAGCTGCTTGATCCACGCGACCTGGACCTGCGCTTCGGTCACCGGCGGGCTCTCGTAGGGGAAGAAGTACTCGGCGAGGCGCGTGTACTGGCCCATCACGCCATCGGGCAGAAGCGGGTTCGGCGGATTGGAACGCACGACGGTGGAGTTATCGATCCAGCCGAGCGCGATCTGCGCGGGAAAGGCGCCGCTGACGATGTGTAAGAACGGATTGCGCGCGGAGCCTGCACCATTCGCTCGGCCGCCAAACGACCAGAGGTAACAGGTGATCTTACCTTCGGCATCGAGCTTGGCGGGGATGTCGCCATTGGTGTTGCACCATGCCGATGCGGTGTTCGACATGCCGACCGAGGTCATCGCGATTTGACCGTTGATCGGATCCGGGTTGCCGTTGGCGTCGAGCGGCTGAATCGCGTTGGCGCGCGCGAGCCCTTCGGCATAGTGCTCTGCGGGCATCTCGATAGTGCCGCCTGGATAAAGGCCGATTTCGTACCTGCCCATGTACGGTGGACCGCCGCGCGCATCATCGAGCGGGACCTGCGCGCTCGCGGAGCTGATGACAATCGCGCTAAAACAAAGCGCGCTCGAGCCAAGCGCGCTCAGCCAAAGGCTTGCGGCACCCAGCATGCTCCCGCGTACCCGAAACCCAGCCATTCACCCTGCGTATCACATGCGGCCGGCAACTGGAAAAAGCCACGGAACTTTGCGATCAATTCGCGGTTGGCGTTGTCCGGAGCGCAGCGATACAAAGAGGTCCTGTGCGGAGCTTGCTTAATCGGGCGGGGGGATTCGCCTTCGCATATGCGTTCGTATGCGGCGCGGTCGTGGTCGCGGGTGGCGTGAGCGCCTGCAGCTTGGATGCGCGACCGGTGCCGTTGGATCGCCCGAATGAGGTCGTCGTCCCCGATGCCGGCGACGATTGTCCCGATGGCTCGGCGGCGACCGAAGAGGCACCGACGGATTGTCGCGACATCGACGAGTGCGCGCTCGGCATCGACGAGTGCGATGACGCGCCCGCGGCATCGTGCACGAACATGATGATGACCTATCGGTGCACGTGCCCGCCGAACACGATCGACGTCGGCTCGGATGAGCCCGGTCGCGAGTGCGAGCGCAGCGTGCTGGACTCGGGTCGTCCCGACGGTGGCGGCGGCACGGGCGGGACCGGCGGCTCGGTGGGCATGCGCGGCATCGACGAGTGCGAGCTCGGCCTCGACAACTGCGATCGCGAGCCGGCGGCGTGCGTCGACGAAGAGTTCGGGTTCACGTGCGCGTGTCCGACGGGCTACACGGACCCCGAAGGCGATGGCAGCCGCTGCGAGAACATCGATGAGTGCGCAGCGCATACCGACGAATGCGATCGTACTCCGGCCGCGAGCTGCGCCGACACGGAGGGCTCCTTCGAGTGCACGTGCCCCGAGGGCTACCAAGATCCGGAAGGACGCGTCTGCGATCCGATCTGCGACGACGGCTTGGTGCGCGGCCTGCAAGCCTGCGACGACGGCAACGACGACGATGGAGACGGTTGCAGCAGCACGTGCGCGATCGAAGCCGGCTTCACGTGCGACGACAACGAGCCGAGCGAGTGCGTGCGCAACTGCGGCAACGGCGCGCGTGACGAAGGCGAGAGCTGTGACGACTCGGGAAGCGTAAGCAGCGACGGTTGCGACGCGACCTGCGCGGTCGAGACGAGCACGCACGCGTGCGCGCGTTTTCCGAGCCGCTGTGAGGTCTTCGCGGATGTCGCCGTCATTGACGACTCGTCGGCTTGCCCTGGCGCAGGCACGGTCGCGAGCCCCTATTGCTCGATCACCGCGGCGCTGGCTTCGGCCAAGAACATCTTCTTCGTGCGACCGGGCGACTACCGCGAGAACGTGAGCATCACGGGTCGCACGCTCGAGGTGTTCGCCGAAGACGGCGCGATGCTCAACGCGCTCACCAACGATCAACCCGCGCTGCGCATCCTCGGCGGCGCCAACGTGACGGTGACAGGCCTTGCGATCCGCAACGGCGCTTCGCGGGTCTCGGTCGAGTCGGCGCAAGCGACGATCGCGCAGGCGCAAATCGGTCCGGGCACTGTAGGCGTCGGGCTGATCTCGAGCGGCAGCGCAGTCGTATCTGTCAGCCAAACGCGCGTCGTCGGCAATCCCGGCGGCGGCCTCGATCTCGCGGGCAGCGGCGCGGTCACGCTCGTGAACGACGTCGTGCACGGCAACGGAACGGTGAGCGCAGCGTTCGGCGGCATTCGCTTCGCATCGCCCGCGGCCTCATCGCGGATCGAAAACGTAACCGTCGCCGACAACCTCGCCGGCGTAGCGGCGACTGCAGGCATCGACTGCGGCGCCGCGAGCTTGCCGGTCGTGAGCTCGATCGTGTGGGGCAACCTCGCGAGCGTCGCGATCTCCGGCGTCAGCGTTAACTGCGCGGTCAGCTACTCCGATGTCGAGCCTTCGGTCGCGGGCACCGGCAATCTGTCCACCGATCCGGGCTTCGTGCTGCCGACGTATCACCTGACCGGCGACTCACCCGCGCTCAACGTGGGCGACCCCGCGATCACGACCGGCGCTGACTACGACGGAGCAACGCGACCTTCGGGCGGTCGCGTGGAGATGGGCGCGTACGAGCTGTCATCGCGCGCGCCGTTTCCAGCGGGCCGCAGCGCGCAGGTGTTCGCGCTCGACGAGCAGACCGCGGCGCCCGGGCCTGCGTACCTAGGACGCTATCCAGTCGGCTTGTATCCGGGCGCGAGCTTCGTGATGCCGAGCGAGCACAAGACCGCGGGCTTCGCAGCAGGTCGCTCGGTCGTAGCGCGCAGCGTCGACGGCACTCCGGATGCGGAGAACGGCAAGCACATCTTCCTCGCGATCGGCGGCAGCGATGTCGCGGAGCTGATGTGCTCCGGCGCGGATGATCTGCCGCCCCTCGGAGTCGGCATCTCACCGGCTTGCACGCAGCGCAGCGTGATCGGCCGCATGCAGTTCGGTCCCGGCGAACGCTTGAACCGCGAGTTCAGCATCGTCACGAACGGCGCGTACCCGAACCAATACGCAGACGACTTCACCCACGACGATTCACCTGCGTTCGCGCCGATCCCAGCCGATCCGGGGCTCGCGACTGTGAATGGCAACTACGATCGCATCCGCGATCGCGTGTTCAGCGAGTACATGCAAGATCCGGTCTCCGAAGCGCAAGTCCAAGCGCTGTTCCTCGAGGTGACCAACGAGCATCCGGTCGCCAGCCTGCCGGATCGACACGCCGATGCGACCGAGCTGATGGTGCGCTTGGGCAACATCGTGCGCTTCGCGAAGGTGCGTTATCCAAACTTGCAGGTCGTGCTGATCAGCAGCCGCTCGTATGCGCCGCTCGAAGCGCGCGAGCCGCGTGAGCCGTTCGCGTACGAGACGGGCTTCGCAGTGAAGTGGCTGATCGCAGCGCAGATCGCGCAGATGCGCGCCGAGGGCCGCGCGATCGTCGACACGCGCGCGGGCAACCTCGATTACGAGTCCGGGGTCGCGCCGTTCATCGCGTGGGGCCCGTATCTTTGGACCCATCAACCGGGCTCGCAACATGTCGGCATGCGCTGGTACGCGGATGACTTCGAAGATTCGCCTACCGGATTCTTCTCGGATCGGGGCGAGTCCAAAGCCAGCTTGCAAGCGATTCACCACTTCTTGCTGAGCCCGTTCCTGAAATGCTTTTTGCTGCAGATCGGCTCGTGCTCGTAGCGCTCTTTGGGAGTGTTGAGCGTCGCTCCACCGATGCGTCGAACCTACGACGAATGCGAATGCTCACCCCTAAGTGAAGGGAAGCGCGCGCGTTGTTGGTGATCGGTATGCTTCCACGAGTGACCCGGCAGTGGGTGCTCGGGGCACTAACTCAAGCATGTCGTCATCAACGCGACTTCCCGCGCGCCCCCGCGGGTTGGCATTCTCGTATCTCGTCGTGATCGGTTGTGCACTGCTGGGCTCTACGAGCCTCGCTGCGTGCAGCGGAAAGATCACGTCGAACGACGGGAACAACATCAACGGTCCGAACGGAGCAGCTGCGGCTGCAGGCTCCGCACCCGGTGGAGGCAACGGTGCCGGCGTAGGAGCAGGCGTATCCGCAGGCGGAGGTGCAAGCTCCGGAGCAGGTGGAGCTGGATCGAGCGGCAACGGCGGGATACCGGGCGATCCTCGGATCGGACAACGCATCTGGCGATTGTCGCCGGAGCAATTCAACGATGAGGTCGCAAAGCTCTTTCCCGGTGCCCCCAAGGTTACGATTCCCGAGTCGGCAGCTGAAGACGGTCTCACCAACATCGCGGAGAACGCGATCCTCGATCTCGGCAACGCCAGCATCTTCGCCGACGGAGCGCGCGCGATCGCGAGCTACATCGTCGCGCAGCGCGACACGAGCACGCGTTGCAATGTGAGCAGCGCGCCGTATGGCGGCGATGCGTGCGTCGACAGCTTCCTCGCGTGGATGCCAGAGAGCGCATTCCGCAGGCCGGTCGACGCGAGCGAGATTACCGAGCTGCGCGCGCTCTTCGACGATCTGCGTGCCAGCTACGACTACGACTACGCGTTCGGCGGCATCGTGCGCGCGGTGTTGCTCTCGCCGGACTTTCTCTATCGCACCGAGCTCGGCGGCGATGCCGGCGGTGAGATGACCTCGTACGAGATCGCGAACCTGATGGCGTTTGCGATCACCGACGCGAGCCCGGACAGCGAGCTGATGAGCGCTGCAGACAGCGGCGACCTCACCGATCCCGACGAGCGCGAGGCGCACGCGCGGCGCTTGATGGCGAGCTCAGAGCGCGTCTGGCAGCGCTTTTTCTGGGAGTGGCTGTCGATGTCGACGCTCTACAGCCAAGGCGAAGAGGTCGGCCTCGACGAGCGCGTGGTCGAGCAGATGGCGGAGGAGTACCGCACGTTCGTGCGCGAGGTGGTCGTCACCGAGCACGGCACGCTGCGCGACGTGCTCTCCGCACCGTACACGTGGGCGCAGCCGGAGCTCGCCGAGCTTTACGGAGCTGATCATCCCGGCACCGGTTTGCAGCGCATCGAGCTCGATCCGGCGCAACGCGGCGGTCTTCTGACGCAAGGCGCGTGGCTCGTGAGCCACGGTAAGCGCGGTCGCGACAACGTCGTGCGCCGCGGCATGAACATCTTCAAACACGCGATGTGCAACAACAACCTCGCGCCGCCCGCAGGCCTCGACGTGCAAGCCGAGCTCGCGAAGCTCGTCAGCCCCGACGCCACGGTGCGCGAAGTGGTCGAAGCGCGCGGCGCAGCGCCGAGCTGTGGCGGTTGCCATCAGATACCCGATCCGGTGGGCATGGTGTTCGAGGCCTTCGCCAGCGACGGCACATGGCAGGACACGTATCCCGATGGCAGTCCGGTCGACACCGACGTCGACGTGGAAGGCATCGGCGTGTTCGACAACGCGCACGCGCTCGCCACTGCGCTGGCCGATGACGCGAGCTTCCAGCGCTGCTTCGTGCAGCGCTTCACGCACTTCTTGGTCGGCGTCGATCTCGGATCACCCGCGATGGTCGCCTGGACCGAACAAGCACACGCCAGCTTCGTGGCGGCCGATACCTCGCTCGAGGAGCTGCTCATTTCGATCGTGCGCCACCCCGCTTTCATCGAGCGCCATCTCGAGGTTGCACCATGATGGATTCACGACGCACGTTTTCACGACGACGTTTCGGCGCGCTGCTCGGCGGCGCAGCGCTTGGCTCTTCGCTTGGCGCGACTTTGAGCGGACGCGCGCCGAGCTGGCTCTTGCCGAATGCGGGCGCGCAAGCGACGCCTGCTCCGATGCGCTTTCTCGCGGTGCGCACGCCGCACGGTGTCGATCGCGACTATTGGATCCCGCGACCGGCGAATGGAGGTGAGCCGCCTTCGACCGACATGGCGCTCTCTGAGCTGAGCTTCGACTACGAAGACTCGGTGCTCGGCGCGATGACGCCGTGGCAGGACAAGATCACCGTGCTCGACGGGCTCGACACGCAAGTGACGAAGGAAGCCACGCGCGCGGGACGTCACGGGTTTCACGGCCACAACGAGCAAGGCACGCTGCTGACCGGCGCGCAGCCGCCCAGCGATCGCGAAGGCAACTACGACAGCCACCCCTCGCTCGACTTCTATCTGCACTCGCGCTTGACCTCGCCCGCGCTGCTGACCGCGGCCGTGGAAGGCTCGGGCACGTGGAAGTGCATGAGCTACGACGATGGTGGACGGCCGCGCGATCCCACGACTGATCCGCGCACGCTCTTTAGCCAAGCGTTTCCTGCCGACTTCATGCCGCCGACCACGGGTGAGCCGACGATCGACTACAGCGCCGGCGAGCAACGCATTGCGCTCTACGGTGAGAGCGCGCTGATGCGCTTGCGCCAGCGCCTGACGGGCACGGAGCGCGACAAGCTCGACCAACACCTCACCGCGATGGCCACCTTGCAAGGTCCCGGCGGTGGTGGGCTTACCGGCGGGGCGTGCATGACCAGCGGCATGGACGGCCCGACGCGCGACGGCAACGTCGGCGGCGTCGCCGGTGTCGAAGAGATCACGCGCGCGCATACGCAAGTGATCGCACAGGCCTTTGCATGCGGTCGCTCGCGCAGCGCGACGCTGCAGATCCTGAACGACTATCCCAACTACTACAGCGACCTGCCCGAGGTTCGCACTCCAGCGATCATCGGCCGCTACGGCGAGACCTTTCGCTTCCATGAGAACCTGGTCCACGACTACTGGGGAGCTTCGGGCCAAGACCGGATCAACCTGCGCAAGGGCTACACCGCGGGCTTGCGCTGGGCCGCGACGCACTTCGCCGCGGTCCTCGACGAGCTCGACTCGACCGTCGATCCGCTCGATCCCATGGGCGGCAGCATCCTGCAGAACACGGTCGTGTACTGGCACAACGAGTTCGGACACGACGGACACGACAATCAGCACACGCGTCACCCGATCATCATCGCGGGCGGCGG
>JAYUYY010000178.1:0-2715 GCA_043752225.1 Sandaracinaceae bacterium
CTTGATCGCAATCGGGCCCGCGCCTAAGGTTCGTGTCCGCTCGCGCGCGAGGACCCGCGCGCGCGATTGGGCCTGCGATTTTCGTAACGATCGCGCCCACATGCGGACATTGCGTATCTAAAGAGAAACCTCCCGAGAACCACCATGCCTGTAGTCATCTATGATACGACGCTTCGAGACGGCACCCAGGGCGAGGGCGTTCAGCTCTCCATCCAGGACAAGGTCACGATTGCGCAACTCATTGATGACCTTGGCATTTCGTACATCGAAGGCGGCTGGCCGGGCAGCAATCCACGCGACGAGGCGTTCTTCGAAGCCGCGCGCAAGCTCAAGCTGCGCCACGCGAAGATCACCGCGTTTGGCTCCACCCGCCGCTCCGGTATCTCCTGCGATATGGACCCGAACCTGCAAGCGCTGCTGCGCGCGGAGGTCCCAGCGATCACGATCTTCGGCAAGAGCTGGCGCTTCCACGTGACCGAAGCGCTGCGAATCACAGCCGAAGAGAACCTCGAGCTGATTGAAGACTCGGTCCGCTATCTCAAGGCGCGCACCGGCGAGGTCATCTACGACGCCGAGCACTTCTTCGATGGCTGGAAGGACGACCCAGCCTACGCGATCGAGTGCTTGCGCGCAGCGACGCGCGGCGGCGCCGACTGGCTCGTGCTCTGCGACACCAACGGCGGAATGCTGCCGACCGACATCGAAATCGCGGTCGGCCAAGTGCTCGCGAGCGGCTGCAACCTTCCGATCGGCATCCACGCCCACAACGACAGTGAGCTCGCGGTCGCGAACTCGCTGGCCGCGGTGCGCGCGGGCGCGACGATGACGCAGGGCACGATCAATGGTGTCGGCGAGCGTTGCGGCAACGCGAACTTGATCTCGATCATCGCCAACCTCTGCCTAAAAATGACTAAGGCCGGCGAGCAGCCGCCGATCACGCCCGAGCAGCTCAAAGGCTTGCGTCACCTTGCGCGCTCGGTCGACGAGATCGCGAACCGCGCGCCCTGGACGCAGCAACCGTTCGTCGGTCAGAGCGCGTTCGCGCACAAGGGCGGCATCCACGTCGACGCCGTCAAGAAGAACAGCAAGACCTACGAGCACGTGACACCCGAGAGCGTCGGCAATCACCGGCGCATCTTGGTTTCGGACTTGTCGGGTCGCAGCAACGTGGAGCTCAAGGCCAAAGAGCTCGGCATCGATCTCGATCCGACTTCGCCCGATGCGCGGCGCGTGGTCGCACGGCTCAAGCAGCTCGAAGCCGACGGCTACGAGTTCGAGAGCGCGGGCGGCTCGTTCAAGTTGCTGGCGATGGAGTGCATGGGGCAGCGGCCTCAGTACTTCGCGCTGCGCGACTTGGAGGTGAAGATCGCGTTCGGCGACGGCGAGCACGGGCAACCCGAAGCGGGCGTCACGCGCGCGCGGATCGAGATCGCGGTCGGCGAACAGGTCGCGTACACGAGCGCGCAAGGCGAAGGCCCCGTGCATGCGATCGATACGGCGCTGCGCAGCGTGATCGACAAGTTCTATCCGCAGCTCGCGGACGTAAAGCTCGTCGACTACAAAGTTCGCGTGCTCACGAGCGCCGAAGGCACAGGCTCGGTCGTGCGCGTGCTGATTCAGTCGAGCGACGGTGACGAGAGCTGGGGCACGGTCGGCGTGAGCCCCAACATCATCCACGCGAGCTGGGAGGCGATGGTCGACGCGCTCGAGTACAAGCTCGTGAAGCACAACGTCACGCCGTATCGCTCGTCGATCATTCCCGAGACGCGAGCTCCACGCGTATCTCCACGCAGCGCCACTTCCTAAAGAGGTACCTCATGCAAGGCAGCCACCACGTACGCATCTTCGACACGACATTGCGCGACGGCGAGCAGAGCCCCGGCGCCACGATGACGCTCGACGAAAAGCTGCGTGTGGCTGCCAAGCTCGAAGAGATGGGCGTCGATGTGATCGAAGCGGGCTTCCCCGCAGCCTCGCCCGGTGAGCTCGAATCGGTGCGCCAGATCGCGGCGGCCGTCACGCGCAGCGAGGTCGCGGGCTTGTGCCGCACGCGCGAGCCCGACATCGATGCGTGCTGGAAAGCGGTCTCGGCCGCGAAGCTCCCGCGCATCCATGTGTTCATCGCGACGAGCAAGCTCCACATGGAGATGAAGCTCAAGATGTCGCCCGATCAGGTGCTCGAGGAAGTGCGGCGCGGCGTTTCCTACTGCGCCTCGCACTGCAAGAGCGTCGAGTTCTCGGCGGAGGATGCTACCCGTACGGAGATCTCGTTCTTGAAGGAGATCTTCGCGTGCGCGATCGAGAACGGCGCGACCGTGCTCAACGTGCCCGACACCGTTGGCTACACGATGCCGCAGGAGTACACGCGCATCGTCAGCGAGATCATGCGCGACGTCGTCAAAGACCACCCGGTGATCGTCTCGACGCACTGCCACAACGATCTCGGGCTCGCGGTCGCGAACTCGCTTGCAGCGGTCGCGGCCGGCGCGCGGCAGATCGAGTGTTGCGTCAACGGCATCGGCGAGCGCGCGGGCAACGCATCGCTCGAAGAGGTCGTGATGGCGCTCAAGGTCCGCAAGGACCTGATGAATTGCGACACGCGCATCGACACCAAGCAGCTCTTGAGCACTAGTCGCCTCGTCAGCCAAGTGACCGGTCTGCACGTGCAAGCGAGCAAGCCGATCGTCGGCCGCAACGCGTTCGCGCATGAGTCCG
>JAYUYY010000179.1:0-7041 GCA_043752225.1 Sandaracinaceae bacterium
AGCTGCCGCGGCCTTCGCGCACGACGCGCAGGCGCAACGGCTGCTTGGCGTCGGCTTTCTGCGCGGCGCGTTGTGCTTCGGCTGCGTTGTTCACGTTCTCGCTGCCGATCTGGGTGATCACGTCGCCGGGCCGCAGCCCCGACTCTTCTGCCGCAGAGCCCGGCGCGATCCCGGTGACGAGCGCGCCCTTCATGTTGCCAAGCGAGAACCGCTCGCGCATCGCCGGCGAGATGTCCTCGAGTCGCAAGCCGAGCTTGCCTTCGCTGCTCGAGCCACCGTTCTTCTTGGGCGCGCCGGCTGCCATCTTCTCATCGCCCGGCAGCTCGCCGAGCACGACCGGCAGCGCGATGCGCTTACCGCCGCGCCATACCGTGAGATTGACCTTCGTGCCGGGGCGCGTCGCGGCGATGCCGTTGCGGAAGAGCGAGACGTCGCTCGTCGCCTTGCCGTCGCGCTCGAGGATGATGTCACCCGCCTGCAAGCCGGCCTTCGCGCCGGGACCGCCTTCCGACACGTCCTGCACGATCACGCCGCTCTTGCCGCTGTAGCCGAAGCTCTTCGCGAGCTCACTGTCGTAGCCCGCGATGAACACGCCGATATAACCGCGTACGACGCCGCCGTGATCGACCAGCTGCGCCATCACCTCGTTCGCCATGTTGATCGGGATAGCAAAGCCGATGCCTTGGTAGCCGCCGCTGCGCGAAGCGATCGCGGTGTTGATGCCGACGACGCGCCCGTCGAGCCCGACGAGCGGTCCGCCCGAGTTGCCGGGATTGATCGCGGCATCCGTCTGCACGAAGTCTTCGTAATCGACGATGCCGACATTGCCGCGGCCGACCGCGCTGACGATGCCCGCGCTGACCGTCTGCTTGAGCCCGAACGGTGAGCCGATCGCCATCACCCACTCGCCGACCTCGAGCGCATCGGAGTTACCGAGCACTGCCGGCGTGAGCGTCGCTGCGATCGCCTTGTCCTTGATGCGGATGATCGCGATGTCGCTCTTGGGATCGGTGCCCACGACCTCGGCCAAGATCTCGCGGTCGTCCTGCAGCACGACTTTGATCTCGTCGGCGCCTTCGACCACGTGGTTGTTCGTCAGCACGAGCCCGTCCTTGCTGACGATCACTCCGCTGCCCATGCCTTGGCGCTTCTGCTTGCCGTGCGGTTGTCCGCCGTTACCGGGACCGCCCGGTTGGCCACGGAAGAACCACTCGAACGGGTTGCCCTCGAGCGGCGAGCCTTGCTGCTCGACCGTGCTCTCCGATGTCACAGCCACCACCGACGGGCGGACCGCTTTCGCGACATCGATGAACAAGCGTCGAAACTCCACCACGGACGGTGCTGCTGTTTTTGGCGCTGGCGCTGCGACTGCGCGCGGCGTTGCGGGTGAGGTGGCTGCGGTTGCGCTCTCGTTTGCTCCACGCGGCTCGGGCGCACGCTGCTGCGTGAACGCGATGGTGGAGCCGGTAAAAGCGATGCACAGCACGATGAAACCAAGGTAGGCGCGTCGGGCCATGAGCTATCTCCAGGAGCGATTCTCCGCGAACGATGCGCGCACGTTGCGTCGCATGCCAGCGCAGGCTCCCCTGCAAGACCGGGCACGGCGAGCGGCTATTCCCCGGGCGATTCCCACGCCAACCACTGGATTTGCTCGGTTTTCGCCCTAAACGCGCGTTGCGCTACGACACAAGACCCATTAGTAATAGCGCGCCTTTTGGGCCGAGCGCTTCTTCGCACCGCGTTTGCTCCGAGCAGCTGCTCCAAGCAGCTGTTCTGACTCAATCCGCCTGCTCCTGCGCTCGACTCTTATGTGCTCCCACTTAGGAGGACTTTCTGACTCGCGATGATCATGTACAGCTCGACGGCCTCGTGACCCAGGTGTTTGCGGGCGGCCAGTTCGAGGTGAAGACCGATGCAGGCGCGATCGTGCGCGCACAGCTCAGTGGCCGCATGCGTAAGAACCGCATTCGCGTGATCTTGGGTGACCGCGTGACCGTCGCGCTTTCGCCGTACGACTTGACGCACGGCATGATCACCTACCGTCACAAGTAACGGCCAGAAGTAAAGATGGGCGGGCATTCTTCAAATTTGCAGCGGCAAGCTGGAACGCCGGCTGGCCCTATGGACGTCACGGCGCTCGGCAACGCGATCGTCGATGTGCTCGGGCCGGTGAGTGATTCGTTCTTGATCGAGAACGGGCTCACCAAAGGCACGATGGCGCTGATCGACGAGCCGCGCGCCGCGGAGCTCTACGCGCGCATGGGTCAATGCGTCGAGATGTCGGGCGGCTCGGCCGCCAATACGATCGTCGGAGTCGCATCGCTCGGCGGTCGTGCGGCATACATCGGCAAGGTTCGCGACGACGGCTTGGGTGCGGCGTTCACGACCGGCATTCGCTCGGCTGGCGTGCACTTCGAGACCGAGCCGGCGCGCAGCGGTGCCACCACCGCGCGTTGCCTGATCGCGGTCACGCCCGACGCGCAGCGCACCATGAGCACCTTCCTCGGCGCGAGCCGTGAGCTCGGACCCGACGCGATCGACGAAGCGCTGATCCGCGCCAGCAAGGTCACGTATATGGAGGGCTACCTCTGGGACCCGCCCGCGGCGAAGGAAGCCTTCTTGAAGGCCAGCCGCATCGCGGAGCTTGCAGGTCAAAAGACCTCACTCACGCTGTCCGATCCGTTCTGCGTCGATCGCCATCGCGCCGAGCTGGTGAAGCTCGTCGATGAGAGCGTCGACATTCTGTTCGCGAACGAGAGCGAGATCTGCTCGCTGTATCAGGTCGAGAGCTTCGATGAGGCGCTGCGCATCGTGCGCGGGCGCTGCGAAGTCGCCGTGCTCACGCGCAGCGAGCTCGGCTCGGTGATCGTCACGAAGGAAGAAGTCGTGAAGGTGCCGATCGTGCCGGTGCCCAAGGTCGTCGACACGACCGGCGCAGGCGATCTGTACGCCGCGGGCTTTCTCTACGGCTACACGCACGGCGCCACGCTCGCACGCTGTGGCGAGCTCGGTGCGATCTGCGCTGCCGAAGTGATCTCGCACGTCGGCGCACGCCCGCAACGCTCGCTCTCCGAGCTCGTCTAGAGCGCTCTACAGCTTCGCTTTGGCGCTCTCGATCCAGCCGTCGCGCGTGATGCGCTGGGGAAGAATCGCGAGCGAGTCCGACATGCGAGCGATGTCGGCGTCGGTCCATGCCGCGATCTGCGAGAAGCTGGTGACGCCGAGTGCGTGCAGCTTGCGCTCGAAGCTCGGGCCGATGCCGCGGATCTGCTTGAGGTCGTCCAGCGCCGATTCGCGCGTGCGCTGAGCCTCTTCGGCTTGTCGGGTCTGTGCTGCGGCGAGCTCACTCAGCGCGGCTTCATGTTCTTGCTGCGCGCGCACGAGCTTCTCGCGCTCGAGATCGCGTTCGCGCTCCGCCCTCGCGGTGAGCTTGCGTTGCTCTTCGAGCGTGCGCTTCAGCTCCAAGATCAAGTCGTCGCGTAAGCGCACCTTGAGCTCGAGGTCGCGCGCGGCGAGCTTGAACTTCTCGACCTCGGCGGCGGCGTCGCTGATGCGATAGATGCCTGAGCTCGGTGGCACGCTGCCGGTGGCAGGCGCGTTCGTACCGGGAGCTGCGGTGGTGCGCGGCGGCGGAAGGCTCGAGCTCGCGTGCGCGCCGAGCGGCGGCGGCGGATTGAGCGTGCCGGGCGTCGTGCTCACGCGCGACGGAGGCGGCGCGCTCAAGCTCGCTGGCAGAGCCGGCAGGCCGGAGCGGCGATCGGGTGCATGTGAGCGATGCTCGAGCGCCTGCTTTGGGATCGGCGGTGGGATCGAGATGCGTGCTCCGGTGCGCTCGCTTGGGGTGGTCGCGATCGCGGTGATCTCGTCGTCATCGAGCGCTTCGAGCTGTTCGGGCTCTTCAATGGGCACGCGCGCACTCTACTTCGAGCGGTTTTTTGCCGTTATCCCCTAAACGCAGGGACCACATGCGGGGACCGAGCAGCTCGCGAGCGCGCGCTTCACGCGCTGGCCGTGACAGCTCACTTCGCCCACGGCGACATCCCGAGCGGCGAGCTCGGCACGACGTTCTGCTCGGGCTTCTTGAGCTCGCCGCCGACCAGCAGCAGGGGCGTCAGCGCGTCCGCACCGGGGCCGACGACCACTGCGAGCCGCCCTTCGCTCAGCACGTGGCTGCCGGGTGGCAGTGCGCCGAGCGCTGAAAGGAGCACGCGCCCGCAGCTGTCGTCGACCTCACGGCCGATCGCAGCAGCGAGCCAGGCTTGCAGGTCGAGCCGGCTCATACGTTGGCCTGCATCGTCGATGCGCTTGCGCTCGAGCGTGTAGACCGCGTGCATCATGCGCGCGACCGGCAGCTCTGGTTTCAGGCTCGAGGCGGCGGCGGACAAGAGCGCGAGCGTACGCACGCGATGCGGGCTCGGTTGGCTCGGAGGACGCGCGGGCGGGGCGCCCAGAACGTCGAGGGCGCTGCGCGCGCAGCTGTCGAACGGATGTTGCAAAAGACCAGCGCACGCGACCGCCAAGATCGCGTGGGTCGCCGCGCGTCGCGTCAGGTCCGACGATCGCAGGCGCGAAAACGCGATCGATGTGTGCACGGCTACCGCGACCGCGCGCCGCGCCGGCGTCCATTCAGGAGGCGCGAGCTCAAGCGCACGACCGGTGGCGGTGACACCGAGCGCCAGGCAGCGCTCGATCGTAGTGATCACGGCTTGGGCTTGCGACCAAGACCACGAGGCCCCGCGCGCCGAGCGCATGCGCTCTTGCAGCGCGTGCGCGAGCTCAGCTGCGCCATGCAGCTCTGCGCGCAACACGCGATCGACGTCGGCTTCGTCGTGATCGGCGCTGGTTGGATCGACTTGGGCGATCGGACGCAGCGCGATGCCTTTGAGCTTGGGCGCGAACGAGCGATGCGTTCCTTGAGTCGCGTCGACGAGCACGCGCACCAGCTTTTGCAGCGTCTCGCGCGACGGTGTCTCGTCGATGCGCACGTCGGGTGTGCCTAGCTGGTGCAGCACGCGCGCGATGATCTGCGCGCGCCGAAACCCGCTGAGCGACAGCACGAGCGGCGTGCGATCGCGCAGCACGCTGTCGCTCAAGAAGCGCAACGAATAGGGCGGCTCGGCTTGCGCGATGGCGCGCCTGCAGGCCTCGATGCTGCTCGCCGCGTCCGGATGCTCCATGCCGTGCGCACCGACCGCGCGCATGCTCGCGCACAGCTGCTCGATCACCTCGATGCACGCGTGACCGTGCTCGCTCATCGAGCGCCGTTGCGGCTCACACCGCACCGTCGCGCGCGTCGGCCAACGCCTCATGGATGGGCGCTGAGTCGCCGGCCTCGACTGGGCGCGCGCGCAGCGCATTCGCGAGCAGCACGGGATCGCGACCGAGCGCGCGGACCGCGAGCGCACGCACGGCGGGCTGAGTCTCGGCGCTGATCCAGATCGGCACGACCAGCTCCTCGCCGAGCGTGAGATCGACGAGCGTGTTGAAGAGCGTCACGAGCAGACGCGGCGGATAGCCCTCGCCGCGCGCGCGCAGCACGTCCTCTGCGAGCCTGCGCGCACCCTTGCCGCCGTGCGCGAACAGCGCGCGAGCCAGCGCCGAGCCGCGCAGACCGTCTTCGCTATTGGTGAGCAGCTCGGCGCACAAGGTCGGCGCGTGCGGCATGAGCTCGGGGCATGCGGAGAGCGCAGCGGACGCGGCTTCTTCCGACATCTGTCCCAGGCATGCGAGCAGCGAGGGCAGCTTCGCGCCCGCTGCGAGCGCGCCTTCCATGAACAGCGCTGCCTGATCGGGCGCGAGGAACGCGGCGAGGTCGGGCCGCTCTGTCAGCAGCGCGCGCTCCAGGTGCGCGTGGCTTGCGCTGTCATCGCACGCGCGCTTAAGCGCCATCAGCCGTTCGGCGTCGAGCGCGAGATCGCCTTTCTCGATGCGCTGTACGAGCCGATTGATCGGCGCGCGATAGCGCTGCTCGAGCGTTGCGGCATCGTGTGTCTGCGCGGCCGCCCACGCGAGCGAGTTCCATTCGTCCATCGCGGCGGCGGTATGCGCCGACCAGATGTCTTTGGCGTCGACCTTGTGCTCGATCACCGTAGTCGCGATTTGATCGAGCGGATGGCCAAGCAGCGTCGCGAGCCCGCCTGGATTGCCATTCCACAGCCAGCTGAAGAACAGCGAGTGCGAAAGCGTGCCCAGCTCGAGCTGAAGCAAGCGTTCGCAGAGCGCTAGCACGTCTTGAACACTGGTCTCAGGACGCAGCAGCACGGCGCGCAGGCCCGCTTGGTAGGCCGGCAACACGAAGCTCGCGCGCTCCAGCTCGGCTGCGAGCACGAGCTTGCCGTCGCAGCGAATCTCGGTCGGATACCACAGCATCGGTTGATCGATTTCGCGCCAATCCGCCAACAGCTTGCGCGCTCTACCCAGTGCCAGAAGATCACGCCCGCGCAGCGCCGCGACGATGTCGTCGAGCGCGTCGCCCAGCGCTCGCAAGCACCGCGCTCGGTCGCCGTCCAAGCCAAAGGCCGCGACCGAGGCCGGCTTGCGAATTTTCGCGCTACGGCTGGTCGGGCCGTCGCGCGTCTCACGGCGATCGGGTCGCTGGCGATCAGAGCTCAACTTCTGCAGCTTACGACCCTGATTTAGGGCGCGAAAAGGGACCAGGGCACGGCCCTGTGTGGATGCTGGCTCGGCTGTGCGCGCGTTCACATCACGCAGTGCGTGGTGCTGGCCCAAAACGGACTAGCTCGCGCGCGACAAGCGCGCAGAGCTGCTCAAGGCAACCGCGCCCCCCACTCACGGTAAACGAAAATGGAAGCTCTTCGGCCGCGTGACGTACGCGTAGCCGAGCTTCGAGAGCGTGCAGCCGCGCCCCGAGCTCTTCACGCCGGTCCACGCGAGCTCGGGATCCAAGTAGTCGCAGCGATTCATGAAGCACGTGCCGGTCTCGACCTCGGTTGCGATCCGCATCGCGGCCTCGGTGTCCTTCGTCCAGATCGAGGCAGTGAGCCCGTAGTCGCTGTCGTTCATGCGCGCGAGCGCTTCTTC
>JAYUYY010000180.1:0-2707 GCA_043752225.1 Sandaracinaceae bacterium
GCCCGCGATCTGCCATGGCGCCGCACACGCGACCCCTACGCGATCTGGGTCTCCGAGATCATGCTGCAGCAGACGCGCGTGGACACCGTGCTGCGCTACTACGACCGCTTCCTGGCGCGCTTCCCGAGCCTGCACGCGCTGGCCGTCGCGCCGGAAGACGACGTGCTCGCCGCGTGGAGCGGGCTCGGCTACTACCGCCGCGCGCGGCTCTTGCACTCCGGCGTGCGTGAAGTGGTCGAGACCTACGGCGGCGAAGTCCCGCAGGATGCCGAGACGCGGCGCAAGCTGCCCGGCATCGGTCGCTACACGGCAGGCGCCATCGGCTCGATCGCGTTCGATCGCGAGGAGCCGATCGTGGATGGCAACGTGGCGCGCGTGCTGAGCCGCGTGCTCGGCATCGAGACGCCGCTCGGTCGCGCCGACACCGACGCGCGCCTGTGGCAAGAAGCCGAGCGCCTGTGCAAGGGCCCGCGGCCCGGTGCGCTCAACCAGGCGTTGATGGAGCTGGGCGCGACGCTGTGCAGCAAGAGCTCTCCGCGCTGCGACGCGTGTCCTCTGCGCGACACGTGCTTCGCACGCGCCCACAATCGCCAGCACGAGCTGCCCGTCGTGCGCCAGAAGCGCCCGCCGCGCGCGGTGCCGATGGTGATGCTCGCCGTGCTCGACGAGAGTCGCGACGCGCTGCTGCTGACACGCGGCAAAGGCGAGCTGTTCGGCGGCCTGTGGAACCTACCGATGCGCGAAGGCGAGGGCCCGGAGACAGCACGCGAGCTGCTCGCAACGCTGGAGGTCGATGCGGAGGTCGCCCCCAAACCACACGCCCTGCTCGAGCACGTGCTCACGCACCGCCACTTTCACGTAGAGCTCTACGTCGCCCACGTGCGCGGGACACCGAAAGACAGAGCGCTACGCTTCACCACGCGCGAGCAGCTAGCAGAGCTGGGCGTCTCGAGCCTGACCAAGAAGTGCGTCGCGCTCGCACTCACGTGAGCAGAGAGACGAGACGAGATTAACCGCCAAGACGCCAAGGGCAGAGGGAGTGAGAGCGGAGGCCTCTCGGAAGCGCCGCAGGCCCTCTCACTTCCGAACGCCGAAGCCGCAGAGAGTTCTAATTTCGCCTCAATCACTCTTGGCGTCTCCCTTGGCGTCTTGGCGGTTAAAATCTCGTCTTTGATTCTTCACCCATGGCACTTCTTGTATTTTTTCCCGCTGCCGCACGGGCACGGATCGTTGCGGCCGACCTTGGGGCCTTCGCGGCGCACTGGGGCCTGTATCTGCTGCGCGTCCATGAAGTACCAGCGGCCGTCGATGCGCTCGAAGGTCGAGCGCTCGTGGTGCTTCACGTCGCGTCCGTCCATCACGTAGCGCGCGACGAACTCCACGCTGCCTTCATCGTCTTCCTCGCCGCCCTTGTCGGTGCGCACGATGTCCAGGCCTTGCCAGGTGGCGTCCTTCGACCACTTCAGGATCGCTTCGGGATCGGCGTCGCTGCGCGTCTTGGGGTCGTGCGAGCCGATGATGAAGTCGACCTCACCCAGCGTGTACGCGACGTAGCGTGCGGCCATCAGCTCGACCGCAGTCGCGGGCCGCTTTTCGCCGCGGATGAACGGCAGGCAATGGGCTTCCAGCTGCTTCGGATCTGCGAACGGGATCGTCATGCTGCGTGCTCATATCAGAAGCACGCCGGAACCACCAAGCCCCGTGTTTCAGCCCGCCTCGCCCGCCCTCCGCGAACCAGCGGCGCTTGGTCGCCTGGTCAGCCCAAGCTGCGAGCGCGCGCTCGGGGGAAGCCTTGTACGTGCGCTCGCTGCCGAAGGTCGCGTGGATGACTTTCGAATCACTCAGGCGTTACTTGGGGTTGTGGATCTCGCCATCCGGATCGGCCAGGTACGCGTAGATCCACGACAGGCTCAACCAATCCACCACGTTTCGTTGGGCAGCCATGCCGGCAATCTACCATGCTGCCGCGGCTGAACGTTGCCCGCGCGCCGCGAACGTAATAAAGCTTCAGGCCGCATGGAAAGCGGCTACAAAGAAGCAGACGCCAGCGCCTACGTCGAGCGCTACGCGGGCAAGCACAACGCCGACATCGCGCTGCGTGTATACACATCGCGCCTGATCGGCCAGGACCCCTCGCTGGTGTTGCATGGCGGTGGCAACACCTCGTGCAAGACGCGCATCAAGGACGACGTCGGCGACGAGGTCGAAGTGCTTTGCGTGAAGGGCAGCGGCGCGGATCTGTCGGACGTGGAACCGCGCGGCTTGCCGGCGGTGCGCCTCTCGCCGCTGCTCGCGCTGCGCAAGCTCGCGGCGCTGAGCGACGAAGACATGGTCAACGCGCAGCGCACGCGCATGCTCGATGCCACCGCGCCGAACCCTTCGGTCGAGACGCTGCTGCATGCGTTCTTGCCGCACAAGTTCATCGATCACTCGCATGCCGATGCCATCCTGGCGCTGGTCGATCAGCCCGACGCCGAGGCCGTATGCCGCGAGCGCTACGGCGACCGCTTCGGCATCGTGCCGTACGTCATGCCGGGCTTCGCGCTCGCCAAGCTGGCGGCGCAGGTCTACGAGAGCAACACGCGTGTCGAAGGCCTGTTGCTGCTGAAGCACGGCCTGTTCACGTTCGGCGACACGGCCAAGCTCTCGTACGAGCGCCACATCACGGCGGTGCACGAGGCCGAGAACTTCGCCAGCAAGCGCCGCT
>JAYUYY010000181.1:0-2706 GCA_043752225.1 Sandaracinaceae bacterium
CGCTTGTTCGCCAGCACCGTCTGCCGCAACGTAAGCCCCGGCATGTCGGCGACGAGGTCCTGCCACAACGTGCCGCCGCAATACACGTTGAGCATTTGCGCGCCGCGACAGATCCCGAGCACCGGTAAGCGCCGCGCCATCACGCCGGTCAGCACCGACCACTCGAGCTCGTCGCGCGCGACGTCATACGCATACTCCTCCAGCGCGCCTTGCTCGTAGCGCGACGGCTCGATGTGCGTGCCGCCTCCGATCACGACTCCGGAGAGGCCGTGCAGCTGCTCGGCGTAGAACGGCGCGCGCAAGCGTCGTGCGCGAGCACCGCTGCGCCTGAGCGCAAGCCAGGAGCAGCTCCAACCCGTGAATCCGCGACGCGTAGGACCTGTGACGCCGACCAGCGGCGCGGTCATCTCGCGCTTCCTACGCGGGACACCTCGCGTGGCTCGCGTTGATTCGCGCGCGCCCGTTGCGGACGTGCGTAGACCCATTTGCGGCGGAGCCCAGCGAACGGCGCGCGCAGCTGGCGGCGCGCGCTTCGGGAGAGCTCGGCCAAGCGCCGCGGATCGTTGGCGAGCCGCTCCACCTCGAGCCAGACCTTCCACTCGTCGCTCACCAGCCAGTTGGGGTCGTGCACTTGAGAGTTCGGCAAGCGAAAGTGAAAGGTCGGTCGAGCGCTGACGCGGTCGTCATGGATTGAGCGCATTACGCGCTCGCGATCGAGGTGCGCGAACAACGGCAGCAGATCGAGCCCGCGGTTGCGAGTCGGGTTGTGCTTTAGGTAGTCATCGATCAGCTGCCCGAGATTTGGCGCGTAGCTCGGGTCGAGCACGAGACGCGCGTACGAGACCGGATACGCGGTCGCATAGCCCATCATGCGCCGTGAGAGATCCATATGCAGCGCTTCGACCAACCACTCGTGCAGCAGCACGTAGGCGCGGATGTGATCGCGGAGCACGAGCGGGTCGGTCGAAGGCACCGTCGGATTGAGGTGCACGCCGAACATGTAGAACGGCGACGCATCCGTGCCTTCAGCGCCGGCTCGCCCGAGCGCGTGCACCAGTTGATCGATCTCGACGAGCCGCTCTGGAGCGATCGGTGCGGTCGAGATCTCGTTCGGCGTCACGTGCTGCGCGACTGCCCCGAAGAAGCGCTCCTTCACGTGGTCCATGAGCCCGAGTGAGCGGCGCCAGCGCTTGCGCTTCTTCGCGATTGCTTTGAGCGGGCTCGAGTCGACCTCGATGCGAAACTCGCCGAGCGAGGTGTCGACCACGCGCAGATCGTACTCGTGCTTGCGCAGCGTCTGTCCGCCGAAGAGCTCGATCACGAGCACCGCAGCGCGCTCGAGCGACAGGCCGAGAAACTCGATCTCGACGCCGACGCAGCGCGGCTCTCCGACTGCATCGAGGGATTGGGGCGGCGTCAGCGAACGCGGTTCGGTCGGGGTTTCGGGTTCGTTCCTCGAACCCAGCTCGGTATGCATGCCGCGCTGCCCCGCAAGGCACATGCCACGCGGTGGCCGTCCGATTGCCCAGCGGCATCTCGGCGCGATGTACCAGAGCACCCCAAGTGTGGCTTTCGAGCATGCATGCGAGCGTGTGCATTCACGCGTGTTGCGGGCGCTCCGTGTTCGAGCTCGAGCCGGAATTCGAGCCCGGCTCTGAGTCGGGATTCGAGCCCGACTTGAGCGCTTGCGACGCGGCGTGACCGATCCAGAAGGTCACGAGCCCGGTGGCCAAGAGCCCGATCACGAGCACAGCCCACTCCCACGGCTCGCGCGCCTTCGCATGCTCGCCAAACAAGCTGCGCGCGACGTGTCCTGCATACGCATAGACCACGACCGCCGGCACGACCGCCGGCATCGCGATCAAATAGTCCCGCAGCGGGATTCGCATCACGCCGAGCGCGTAGCTCACCGGACCGATCGGAAAGATCGGCGAAAGACGCAGCAACACGACCAGCCACACGCCGCGCTTGGTCAGCGCTTGTTCGAAGCGATCGAGCTTCGAGCTCTTTGCGATCGCCCGCGCCACGCGCTCGCCGAGCGCCGAGCGCGAGATCGCGAACGCGAGCAGTGCGCCGATCACCGCTGCAGCGCTCCCGAGCAACGCGCCGCGAAAGACGCCGAAGATCGTGCCCGCAGTGACGTACAGCAAGCTCGCGGGCGCGCAGCACGCGAGCAAGATCCCGCCGATCACCGCGAAGCCCACCTCAGCGTAGGGCCCGAGCGCATCGAGCCAGTCATCGAAGAACGGAACGAGCGTCGGCCCGAGCGCCACCCACGCCGAGGTCGCAGACAGGCCGATCAGCACACCGATCGCGAGTCGAAAATCCGTGCGTTTGAAGAACGGAACGCTCGCCATTCAGGCAGGCTCAGCAAGCGCCGTGCCGCGGCTCGAACGGCCGGTCTACCTTCACGCAATCTTGGCCGCTCCGGATTCTCGTTCGCGTATTTGAGGCTGGGCGCGGGCACCGGCGCGTTGATCTTGTTTGGATGCGTGCAGCTCACGATGTTCGCTTGGAGCTTTCGCACCGGCGCTCGCCCGCGCACGGGCGAGTGGCTCGGCTTGTTGCTCGCCTTGCTAGGGCTCGCAGTGCTCACGCGACCCGGCATCGCCGCACCCGACCCGCTCGGCGCGATCGCGATGGCCGGCGCGGGCATCGCGTGGGGCGCGTACACGGTGCTCGGCCGCGGCAGCACGCATCCGCTCG
>JAYUYY010000182.1:0-2706 GCA_043752225.1 Sandaracinaceae bacterium
GGCGGAGAGCGCTGCGGCGCTCTCGATCGCGCGCTTCGGCGAGCAGCGCGTGGTCGTCAGCTATCCGGCGACCGTCAACAGCCTCGAGGCTTATTTGACGTTGCGCGAAGAGCTCGGCCAAGCGGGTTATCGCAGGGTGTGGGCCGACGGCGAAATCCGCGACCTCGATCGCGCAGCGCCCAGTGAGCTGCTCGATCCGAAAACGTTGAGCGCGAAGGGCGGACCTTCGGTGTTGAACGTCGTCGTCGATCGCGCGGTCGCGCGAACGGCGGATGCGAGCCGATTGCGCGAGGCATTCGAAGCGGCGTTCGCGCATGGTCGCGGCAGCGCCAACGCGTGGCGGGTCGATGGCGAGAAGGGCGCGCGGATCGATGTCTCGACGGATCTGCGCTGCGAAGCGTGCGGCCATGCGGTGCGCCGGCCCTCGCCGGGCTTGTTCTCGTTCAACAGCCCGATCGGCGCATGCGAGACCTGCCGCGGCTTCGGCCGCACGATCGGCGTCGATTGGGAGAAGGTGCTCCCCGATCCCAAGAAGAGCTTGAACGGCGGCGCGATCCGCCCGTGGTCCGGCAAGTCGACGGCGCACGAGCGCAAGCTGCTCACGCGCTATTGCAAGCGCGTCGGCTTACCGATGGACGTACCGCTCGGCAAGCTCACGCCCGAGCAACGCACGAGCTTGATCGAGGGCGACGGCGGCGGTTGGCGCACCGGTTATCCCGGACTGCGCCGCTGGTTCGCGTGGCTCGAGACGCGCGCGTACAAGATGCACGTGCGCGTGCTGCTCGCGCGGTATCGCAGCTACGAGACGTGCGCGGGCTGCAACGGTCACCGCTTCAAGCCCGAGGCGCTGCATTATCGCGTCGGCGGGCTCTCGCTCGCGGATCTGTACGCGCTGCCGGCGCTGCGCGCGCGCGACTTCATGCGCGAGCAGAGCGCGCTCTTCGCCAACGACGAGTCGATCGCGCGTGTGCTCGGCGAGTGCAGCGCGCGGCTGTCTGCGTTGTGCGATGTCGGTTTGGGCTATCTCACGCTCGATCGTACCGCGCGCTCGCTCTCGGGTGGCGAGCTGCAGCGCGTCGCGCTGACCAGCGCGCTCGGCTCGGCGCTGACCGGGACGCTGTTCGTGCTGGATGAGCCGACGGTCGGCCTGCATCCACAAGACGTCACGCAGCTCGTGCCCACGCTGCGCAGGCTCGCGTCGAGCGACAACATCGTGCTCGTGGTCGAGTCCGATCGACGGGTGATCGAGGCCGCGGATCGCGTGGTCGAGCTCGGGCCGGCGGCGGGACCACACGGCGGTGAAATCGTGTTCGATGGCACGCCGAGCGCGCTTGCGCGTGCGAGCACCAAGACCGCGATCGCGTGGGCCGTGCGCCCGCAGCGCAGTCGCCCGGCGCACCAGGCGCGAGGCGTCATCGAGCTGCGCGGTGCGAGCGGCAACAATCTCCGCAACGTCGATTTGGTGCTGCCGCTCTCGGCGCTGACCTGCGTGACCGGCGTCAGCGGCTCGGGCAAGAGCAGCTTGATCGCGGAGACGCTGGTGCCCGCGATTCAGCGCCACCTCGGACTCGAAGCGTCGCTGCCATTGCGTTTCACGAGCATGCGCGGTCACGAAACGATCGACAGCATCGTGGTCGCCGATCAGTCGGCGCTCGGCCGCACCTCGCGCGGCAACGCGGCGACGTACACTGGCGTTTGGGATTTGGTGCGCAAGCGCTTGTCGAAAGAAGCGCTGTCGGTCGAGCGCGGCTACGGCCCGGGCATGTTCTCGTTCAACGTCGCAGGCGGCCGCTGCGAAGCGTGCAAAGGCGAGGGCGCCGACACGGTCGAGATGCAGTTCCTCGCCGACGTGCACTTGAGCTGTCCCGAGTGCGGTGGCCGGCGCTTCGCAGGCCCGGTGCTCGACGTGCGTTTGTGCGGGCTCGACGTCGCAGAGATCCTCGAGCTGACGGTCGAGCAGGCGCGCGAGCGCTTCGCAGGCTTCAAAGAAATCGCGGCCGCGCTCGCGCCGCTGATCGAAGTCGGCGGCGGTTACCTGCGGCTCGGTCAGCCGCTCAGCACGTTGAGCGGCGGCGAAGCGCAGCGGCTCAAGCTCGCGCAAGCGGTCGCCGATGCTGGGCCGCACACCTTGCTCGTGCTCGACGAGCCCACCGCGGGCCTGCACGCGAGCGACACGCCCGCGCTGCTCGCCTGCCTCGACCGGATCGTCGCTGCCGGCGGCACGGTGGTCGTAGTCGAGCACGACATGCAGCTCGCGGCGCATTCCGATCACGTGATCGACATCGGCCCCGGCGCCGGCGAGGACGGTGGAACGGTCGTCGCCGAGGGAACGCCGGACGCAGTCGCGCAATCGCAGACCTCCATGACCGCGACCTGGTTGCGCGAAGCGCTCTCGCAAACCGGGCAGCGTTCGAGCAAGGCACCCCCACCGCGCGACACCCAAAATCACGCACGGCGCAAACACGCGCCGATGATCTCCGTGTATGGCGCGAGCGAGCACAACCTTAAGCACGTGAACGTCGAGATCCCGCGCGATCAGCTCGTGGTCGTCACCGGGCCGAGCGGCTCGGGCAAGAGCACGCTCGCTTTTGACGTCGTGTTCGCCGAAGCGCAGCGCCGCTACCTCGAGACGCTCTCGCCGTACGTGCGGCAGTACCTGGCGCAGCTGCCGCGTCCCCACGTCGATCGCGTCGACGGTATGCCGCC
>JAYUYY010000183.1:0-2703 GCA_043752225.1 Sandaracinaceae bacterium
GGGGATCAGTCGACCACGTGGGCGGTGCCGGTGCCGGACGCGGGCACGTAGGCGAGGCGCGCGTAGTCCATCACCATGCGGTCGGCGTTGTAGCGCCAGGCCAGCGTGCGCAACGCGTGCTTCACGCGCGCGAGCCATGCGCGCGGCACACGCGTTTGGGCGCTGCTCGCTGGCTCGGCGTAGTAGCAAGGGATGATCTGCTGCTCGAGCGTCGCGAGCAGGCTCTGCGCGTCGCGTTGGTCCTGCACCGCTGCGTCGACGTGCACGAGCCGCTCACCGTAGGCAAAACCGTTTTCGCCGTCGTAGGCCTCGTCCCACCAGCCGTCCAAGATCGAGCAGTTGAGCGTGCAGTTGAACACCGCCTTCATGCCGCTCGTTCCGCACGCCTCGAGCGGGCGACGCGGCGCGTTCAGCCAAAGGTCCGCGCCTTCGAGCATGTGTCGGCTCACGTTCATGTCGTGATCCTCGAGCACCACGACGTGTCCGCGCAGCTCCGGAATCTGACTGATCTCACACAGCCGGCGCAGGATCGCTTGGCCGGGCTTGTCGGCTGGATGCGCTTTGCCTGCGAGCACGATCTGCACTGGCCGCTCGGGATTGGTGAGCAGCTTCGTGATGCGCTCGAGATCTTCGAACAGCAGCGTCGCGCGCTTGTAGACGGCGAAGCGGCGCGCGAACGCGATCGTGAAGACGTCGGGGCGTAGACCGCACGGTTGATGCTCGATGCCCAAGCGCGCAGCGCGCGCCGCCGCACGCCGATCGATGAACTGGATCAAGCGTTTCTTGAGCGCGGTCTTCACGGCATAGAGCTCCGACTCGTCGAGCGAGTCGACTCCGCGCCAGAGATCGGGCGAGCACTGTTTTCCGCGCCACTCGATGCCGAGCGTGTCGCCGTAGAGCTGCGAGATCTCGGCCGACAACCAAGTATCGACGTGCGCGCCGTTCGTGACGTGGCCGATCGGCACTTCCGCCAAGCGCCGCTCGGGCCAGAGTTTGTGCCACATGCGGCGCGAGACGTGGCCGTGCAGTGAGCTCACCGCATTGGTGCGCCCGGCGAGCTTGAGCCCGAGCACGGTCATGCAGAACTCTTCGTAGAGATCCTCCGAGCGCACGCGGCCCAGGCCGAGCAACTGATTGTTGTTGAGGCCGAGGTCGCGCTGCAGCGGGCCGAGATACTTGAGCACCAAGTCCGGCTCGAAGTAGTCGTGCCCCGCTGCGACCGGCGTGTGCGTCGTGAACACCACCGACGACGCGACCTCGGGAGCGACCTGTTCGAACGAATGACCGGTCAGGTGCATGCGATGCGCGATCGCCTCGAGCACCGCGAATGCGCTGTGACCCTCGTTCAGGTGCAGCACGCCCGGCCGAATGCCGAGCGCGATCAGCGCGCGATAGCCGCCGATGCCGAGCACGACCTCTTGCAGGATGCGCGTGTTGCGATCACCGCCGTATAAGCGCAGGGCTTGCTCGAGGTGACCGCCGGGTGCGGGCCGCGGGTCGAGCAAGATCAACATGCAGCGGCCGATCGCGACCTTCCAAATTCCGACGGTCATCGTCTCGCCTTCGATCGCCAGCTCGATCGTTAGCGGTGTTCCATCGGCCGCGCGCACTTGATCGAGCGCGGTGCGATCGAGCGCGAGGTCGGAGTAGTGCTCGACCTGCGCGCCCTCGCGGTTGATCTCTTGCGTGAAGTAACCCTGGCGATAGAGCAGCGTCACACCGACGGTGCGAATGCCGAGGTCCGAGCAACTCTTGAGGTAGTCGCCAGCGAGCACTCCTAGGCCGCCCGAGTACACCGGTAGCGACTCGTGAATCGCGAACTCCGAGCTGAAGTACGCGACCGGAAACGCCTCGAGGCCGGGCGCGTTGCGCGATGCCCAGTGCGCTTTGTTTTCGAGGTAGCGCGCGAGCCCACGCTCTGCGCGGATCAACGCTGACAAGAGCTGCAGGTTACTGCCCTGTGCATCGAGCTTGCTCTGCTCGACGTCCGCGACGAACGCGACCGGGTTGTGGTTGACGCGCCGCCACAGCGGCAAGTCGATGGTCGCGAAGACCTCGCCGAGCTCGCGATGCCAGGTCCACCACAAATTCTTCGAGAGCGAAGTCAGTCGAGCGCGCAGATCCTCCACAAACGACCTCCTGATACTGAGCGGGCGAGAAGCCCCATGGTAAGCGAGGCCTCGGCCTCGCGTGCGAATCAAAGCGACGGCTAGCTAGCCTCGCGCGAGAAACAGAGCAGCGAGCGGCGGGAGCGTGAGCGCCAGCGTCTCATGGCCGTCTTCGAGCGCGCTCTGCACCGCCCCAAGGTTGCCGATGCCCGAGCCGCCGTACACCGCGGCATCGGTATTGAGCAGCTCGAGGTACCGGCCGCCCGCGCCGCTCGGCACGCGCACGCGATAACCGTGGCGCGGCACGGGCGTGAAGTTGAGCGCGATGATCACCGGGTTACTGCCTTGATGTCCGCGCCGCTCGATGCAAACCACGCTGCGTTCTTCGTCGTCGGCTGCGATCCAGAAGAGTCCACTTTGCTCTGTGTCGCGCTGGTAAAGAGCCGGTTGCGATTTGTAGAGCGCGTTCAGATCCGCGATCAGCTGACCGATGCCCGCGTGCTCGGGCCGGCTCGCGAGATGAAACGGCAGCGAGCTGGCCTCGTTCCATTCGTCCCAGCTCGCGAGCTCGGTGCCCATGAAGAGCAGCTTCTTG
>JAYUYY010000184.1:0-7003 GCA_043752225.1 Sandaracinaceae bacterium
TCGCTCGGCGAGATCTTCATCGACATGCACAAGGAAGGCGCTGCCTTCCGCTCGCTGATGAACTGTTTCGCGATGGCGGTGTCCGTGGGGCTGCAGTACGGCGTGCCGCTATCGACGTTCGTCGAGCAATTCACGTTCACGCGCTTCGAGCCGCAAGGCCCGGTCATGGGTCACCCGAACATCAAGTTCGCGACCTCGATGATTGATTATGTTTTCAGGGTGCTCGGCGTCGAGTACCAGAAGCGCTACGACCTCGCGCACGTGCCGCCGCGCGAGCTGCAGCAAGAGATCATGAGCCCGACCGACGTGATGGCGAGTCAGCAAGCCGAGCACGTGGCCAAGCAAATGCCGATCTTGCCGCCGGCTCAGCCGCAAGACGCACAGCGCGGCTTGTTCGAAGCCGTCGGTCCGACGACCATGAACGAACAGCTGAGCGAGATGATGGGAGACGCACCGATGTGCGATCAGTGCGGCCACATCACGGTCCGCAACGGCTCTTGCTACAAGTGCCTGAACTGCGGCACCAGCATGGGCTGCAGCTGAACACGGTCGCCTCCGACGCGAGCCGCGGCGCGATCCGGCCGAAGACCCTGCGGTCCGTGCTCACGTACATGAGTACGCTCCGCGCGGTCCTCGGATCTTCGGCCGCCTCGCTTGCGTCTCGCGCCGGATCCGACCGTGTTCGTGTAGGTGGTTAAAGAGATACGGGCCTGCTCGAGAGAGCGGGCCCGTAGTCCTTTAAGGCTAGTGCTGCGGAACGCGAGTCCGCACTTATTCGACGAAGATCGCGCCGTTCATGCCGGAGGGTCCGTGAAAGTCGCAGTAGAAAGGCACGGTCACGCCCGCGCTGGAGAGCGTGACCACCTTGCTCGTGCCTGTATTGGTCGTTGGGAATAGAGGGCCGCTGCCGAGCGGTACTTTGTCGCCTGAAACGACTACGCCGCCGACCAATGGGTGGCCACTAAACGCGCCCATGAATGTGACCTGAGTGCTGGCGCTCACGCGAATGCAGCGAGGATCGTAGTTGTTGCCCGTCGCGCCTCCGAAGTTGATCGTGACCGTCGGGTTGCCTGTCCTGAGGTCCATCGAGTTGGCCACCGTGCAACCGTTCACGTTCTCGACGCACGCGTTGCCGTAGCAAATGCCGCTGACGCATTGGGAATTCAGCGTGCAGATGCCCGAGCACGGATCGCAGTCGGGCCCGCCGCAGTCTTCCTCGACTTCATCACCGTTGAGGATTTCGTCCGAGCAACTCGGCTCGGTGCAGAGGCCGGTCGTCGGGTGGCAGAACTCGCTCGTGCAATCGATATCGTTTTCGCACGAATCGTTGATCGCGCATGCGACCAGGCAACCGGGACCGCAATCGGTGTCGGCCTCGGTGTTGTTCTTCACGCCGTCATTGCAGTTGGGCACGCAGACGTCGCTCGTGCAGTCGAGACCGATGCAGTCTTCATCGTCGACGCACATCTGCTCCGGCTCGCAGCCTCCGCAGCTGCCGCCGCAGTCGATGTCGGATTCGTCCGGATCCAGCTCGCCGTTGCCGCACAGCTCCGGGCGGCACTCGTTGTTCTGGCAGACGTTGCTCTCGCAATCGGCGGGCTCGGCGCACTCCACGCACTCTCCGTCGCCGTCGCAAACGGTGCCGCCGTCCGCTTCGCAGGTCGAGCCTGAGTTGGTCGGATCGTGCGTGACCGCGCCGTTATCGCAGGCGTCGACGGTGCACGCGTTGCCGTCGTCCTCGACATCGCTGTCGTCGTCTTCGTCGACTACGCCGCCTTCGCCATCGCAGACGCTGGTCTTGCAGTCGCCCTCGGTTTGGTCGGCGAGCGACAGACCTTCAGCGATCGGTCGGCTGTCGCAGTGACCGCCTTCGCACGTCGCTTCCAGACATGCGTTGTTCGGTGAAGGGCAGTCGCTCGGCTCTTCGCACGCTGCATGGGAGCCGTCCGGGCTCGACCCATCTCCGTCGCCTGCATCCGTGGACGCATCGAGGTCCCCGTCGCCGTCACCATCTCCGGGACCATTGCCATCCCCGTCCCCGTCTCCGGGCGAGCCGGAGTCCGCCGAGCCCGCGTCCGAATCGTCGCTGCTTTTGCATGCGGCGAGCGCAATCGTGCTGGCGAGCAGCAGGAGAAGCGCGAACCGCGACCAAGCGCTCGCAAGCTCGCGCTGCCCTGGGACGTTGCTCTGTGAGCCCAAACCGCTGCGTGTCGTCGGCGACATAAGGTCCTCCAAAATGATCGGCCCAAGTCATGGACGAAAAGGTTTGAGCTGCCAAGACCCGTCGTCGCACGCCGGCTTCGCCCTGCTATGCTGCGCGCCATGCCGAGCTTGAAGTGGATGGTGTCGACCGGCCGGCCGAAGCTCTTTCCGATCTTCAAGAAGATCACGTCGATCGGTAGCTCCGGCGGCAACGACGTTTGTATCGAGACCGGTGGCCTCGCGGATTATCACGCGCAGATCATCTTCGATGGTCGCGACTTCAACCTTTCAGAAGTCGATACCGGCGGCTCGATCCTGCTCAACGGCAAGAAGAAGCGGCGCGGTAAGCTGCTCCACAATGATCGCGTCACGCTCGGCGAGATCGAGCTGCTGTTCTCGCTCTACGACGAGACCACCGCCGAGCCCGAAAAGAGCGACGACTCCACCGAGCTGCCCGGCTTGCGCAAGCTCTACGAGTTCAGCCAACGCCTGATGGAGATCAAGACGCTGCCCGCGCTGATCGAAGCGCTGATGGACGCCGTGATCGACGTGACGCACGCCGACAAAGGCTTCTTGATCTTGATCGAGGACGGCCAACCGCGCGTAGCCGTGGCGCGCAATCTGACGCAGCAAAATCTGCCCGACGGCGTGCGCCACCTTTCGGACAGCATCCTGCAGCGCGTGATGACCACGCGTAAGCCGATCATCGTGAGCGACGCGCTCCACGACGAGCACTTCCGCACCAGCGCTAGCGTGATGAACCTCAAGCTGTGCTCGGTGATGTGCGCGCCGCTGATGTCGCAAGGTCAGCTGCTCGGCTTGCTCTACGTCGGCAACGACAACGTCGTGAACCTGTTCGAAGAGAGCTCGCTCGACGTGCTCTCGATCTTCGCCGGTCAAGCCTCGCTGATCTTGCAGAACACGCTCTTGCTCGACAGCTTGAAGACCGACTTCGATGCGCTCAAGCAGCAGCTCGATGTCTCGCGTTTCGGCGAGATCATCGGCTCGTGCCCTTCCATCCGCGATGTCTTTCGCACCGTCGAAAAGGTCGCGACCACCGATATCAGCGTGCTGATCACCGGCGAGACCGGGACGGGAAAAGAGCTGATCGCGCGTGCGCTCCATCAGCGCAGCACGCGCTCGACCGGCGCGTTCATCGTGGTCAACTGCGGCGCGATCCCCGAAAACCTGATCGAGTCCGAGCTGTTCGGTCACGTGCGCGGCGCGTTTACCGGCGCAGTCGCGACGCGTGCCGGCAAGTTCCAGCTGGCCGATGGCGGCACGCTCTTCCTCGACGAGGTCGGCGAGCTGGCGCTGCCGCTGCAGGTGAAGCTTCTGCGCGCGTTGCAGGAGAAGGTCGTGATGAAGGTCGGCGACACCAAAGCCGATCACGTCGACATTCGCATCGTGGCCGCGACCAACCGCGATCTCGAAGTCGAGATGAAGCGCGGCGGCTTTCGCGAAGATCTCTACTACCGGCTCAACGTGATCCACGTGCACTTGCCGCCGCTGCGCGAGCGCGGCGATGACGTGCTCGTGCTCGCGAAGTATCTGCTCGCCAAGTACAGCGAGGAGTACGGCAGCAAGGTCAAAGGCTTTACGCCCAACGCGCTGATCGCGATCCGAAAGCACGAGTGGCCGGGCAACGTTCGGCAGCTCGAGAACCGGATCAAAAAGGCGCTCGTGATGTGCGACAAGACGCTGATCGGCGTGGAGGACCTCGACATGCTGCCCGAGGCTTCGGCCTCGATTACGACGCTCGCGCAGGCGTGCGAGGACTTCAAACGCCGCTACATCCTCGAGGTGCTCGAGCGCAACAACGGCAATCGCACCAAGACCGCGCAGGATCTCGGCGTCGACCCGCGCACCATTTTCCGTTACCTCGAGCGCGAGACCGGTAAGCCCGGCCGTCCCAGCGACGAGCCGATCGCGTGACCTTGTCGCGAACGCGACGCGCCGCCGGTCGGGCGCTACAACCCTGATCCACGCCGTCGAACGCTGACAGCGATGTCGCAGGTTGAAATGTGGGGCCGAGCCAAAAAACGCCGTAAAAACGGGCAAATAGCCCGTGCGGGGGGCTTTGGCTCAGGGCTTGCTCCAGAAGCGCTGCATACGCACTTGATGTCAGTGCTAAGCCTGCTTATTGGCCTTCTTGCCCCGCTTAGCCTTACAGGCTGCCTCGTGACCGACCCGATCGAGTTCGAAGAGGACGTCGGATCGCCGCCGGTGTTGATGGATCCGTTGAGCCGGGAGTTCCTCGGCGGCTACGTCTGGCTGAGCGCAGGAGAGCCGACGAGCTGGACATTCAGCATGCGCGTCTGGGATGAGGACGTGACGCAGGACCTGCAAGCTCACTGGCGAATCGTAAAGAAGGACGTTCCCGTGCCCGAGTTCGAGAAGCCCACGATTGAGCTGCCCGCCACGGGCGCCGTCGTGCGCGAGCTGCAGATCGTGCTGCAGAGCAGTCAGCTCACTGTCGATGCGTGCCACCGCATTGAGGTCGCGGTCAGCGGCAGCTTCTATCAGGGCGAAGGGCGACAGGGGCCAGGATACTTCGCGCTTGCGCGCGTGGACGACGATCTCGGTGTGGGCTCGTGGACGATCTGGGAAGGCGAGCCCGGCCTCGTGACCGATGAGCAGGCACTGGCGATTTTCAAGAGCTGCCCGACGGTGAACGGTCTGTTCGCAACCCCGACCCCGCCCCCGAGCGCGCCATGAGAGCGATCGGCGTCATCGCATGTTGCGTGCTGAGCGCGTGCTCGTTCGAAGCGAAATCCGACCTCGCCGCGGTCGAAGCCAACACCTGCGCGACAGACGAGGATTGCGAAGACGGCATGTGCGAAAACGGCATGTGCACCGCCAGTCGCGCGGTCGATGAGCTCGAAGTCGTGCTCGAGGTCACGCCGATTCAAGCGCGCGGCGGCGGACCCACAATCCCGATCATGCTGGAACCGTTTCCGGTCGCCGGGCCGATGAACAGCGCATGGTCATTGCCCGCGCCAGCCGTGGTGCGCGGTCGGATTCGTCAAGGTGCTCGGATCGTCGAAGGCGACGTCAGCTTCGTTTCGACGCGCAGCCTGCCGGGGCTCGCTCCCAAGATGGTCTCGACGGTGGTCTCGGTGCTCGGCGTGACCGACTCGAGCTTCGATTATGAGGTCACGTTGCCGAGCGGTGGCGAGTACACGCTGATCGTGCAGCCCTCGGAAGCGACGTTGCCGCCGCTGCGCCGCACGATCGAAGTCAGCGGCGACACCCAACAAGATTTCAACTACGACGATCTCGAGCTCGTCGCGCGAACGTACGAGATCGATGGTGCCCCCGCGGATCGCGAGTTGCTCGTGCGCGCGTTGGGCAGCGCCGGCGAGCTCATCTCGTCCGCAGCGCACGTGGTGGATGACAGCGTGACGTTGCTCTTCGAAGATCCGGACGTCGACTATCGCTTGATCGTTCGAGCTGAGGATACGTATGACGAAGCCGACGAGGGCGCGAGCGACAACTGCGATCACGAGACCCCCGTCTTGCCGACGTTTTCGATCGCATCCGCGAACATCGTTCTCGACGACGACAAGGTCGCTCATCTCACGCTGCCTGCTGCGCCCAGCCGGGTGCGCTACGAAGGCGCAATCGAGCTCTGCGACGCGCCTGGCGTGCTTGCGTCGGCTCCCGCGACGCTTCCGATCGTGCTTCGCTCGTCCGCAGTCGCACTCGAGCAGGCCGACGCCTCGCTCGGGCCGTGGAGCGCGGAGCTCGCGATCGATACCGACGCCACCCGCATCGGGGATACGGGGCGCTACGAGTATTGCCTCGATGTGATGCCGGGCGACTACGCGGTCGTGCTGACGCCACCCACCGGGATGCCGTGCGAGCTCTTCGCCGAGCAGCGTCCGATTGAGGCGACCGAGAGAGGCAGACCCCCCGCGGCTATACTCGAGCTATCCAATGCCGCGACGCTCACCGGCACGCTCGAGACGTTCGATCGGATGGCGATTCCGAGCGCGGTGATCGACCTGCAATCGCGCGGGCGCGCCGACACGATCATGCTCGACGAAACCGACGCGAGTCTCACCAACTACGGCCGCTCGCGCCAAGTGACCACCGATGCAAACGGCGCGTTTAGTTTGCCGGTCGATCTAGGCAGCTACGACGTGACGATACGGCCGCCACCCGGCAGCGGCTTTGCATGGTTCGTCAAGCGGGACGTCGCGATCGGGCGGCGTGGCCAAACGTTCGGTACGACGATCACGATGGGCAGCCCGATCGTCGTCGAATGCAGTATCGGCTACGAAGGTGCCGCTTTGAGCTTGCTCGCGGGCGCCGAGGTGACGGCTTACGCGCTGATCGACGATGAAGGCACGGACGGCAAGCGTGCGCTGGCCATTGGTGACGCAGTCGTGGACGAAAGCGGACACTTCTCGCTGTTGCTTCCGTCGGAGATCGTCGCCGGCTGGTAGCACGTCGCTTACGCAATCAGCTTGCACGCCAGCGGTTGCGCGACGCGAGCGCGCACCATCCGAGCGCCAGCAGACATGGGATGCCCGCGCCGAAACGCGCATACGGCGTCGTGTGATCTAGCAAGCGCACCGTTGCCGCGGTGGTCGCACGCGTGCGCGGCGCTACGAGCGTTGTCACGCGACCTCGCGCGTCGATGACCGCGCTCATGCCGCTGTTGGTGGCACGCACGAGAAATCTCCCAAGCTCGATCGCTCGGAGCTTCGCGAGCGCGAAATGCGTAAGCGCAGCGCGGCTCGCGATGGGCGGCGCGCCTTCGGTGGATCGATCCGACGCCTCCTCGAACCACGCG
>JAYUYY010000185.1:0-6995 GCA_043752225.1 Sandaracinaceae bacterium
CGGCTGGCGCGGAGTGCGCGGCTTGCGCTTGCAGCCCGCGCAAGGCCGTCGCGTACTTCTCGCGATGCGCCTCCGGGACGATGCCGTCCACGTAGCTCGCCATCTGCCCGACCTTCATCGCGAGGCCGCGCATCGTGCTCAGCGTTTCGAGCGCCTGCTCGGCACCGCCGTCCTTGCGGTTCATCAGCATGCCTGCACCGCTGCGAACACCCATCATCGCGAGCCGAGACATTCGGCCGAGCCGGCCTTCGGGTAACTTCCGCTGCTGGCTCATGAAGATACGACCGCGAGGCGCCAGGTCTGTCGGCACCAAGACTGACTCGAACGCTGTAGTGTCGAAGCACGCGTTTCGCAAGAGCTGCGAGCACTACGGCTTGGCCAGCCGCGCGAGCTCGACGAAGGCTTTGTCCTTCATGATCACAAACGGGTGCTCGGCGAGCGTGAGCACGCCGTGCCCGTCGTGATCGATCACTTGGACCTTGCCCATGCCGAAGCCCATCGGCCCGCGCGCAAAGTAGTGCGCTTGCAGCACGTACGGATACGCGCGCCCGCGGCCTGAGATCGCGAAGCACTCGGGACCGTAGCCGCTGGTGATGTCGGCGTAGAGCGCGCCACCGCTCGCCAGCTTGGGCTTTTGATAGAACGCGTGGCCGCCGCGACCATCGTAGATGTGGAAGTCGACGTCGTTGGCGTCGGTCTCCCAGCTCAGCACGAAGCGCAGCGACGCGGACGTGTCGGGGTCGACGCCGTGCGCAGCCAGCGCCGCACGCACGCGTTCTTGCGCAGCGGGCTCAGCGCGCATCCACGCAGCGCCGATCAGCGCGAGGTCCTCGCGCAAGATCCTGCCCACGCCTTCGAAACGATCGACTGCGTACGTGCGCTCCGCTGCGCGCTCGAGCGTCTCGAACGCTTGGGCGTGCTCGCCTTGCTTGTGAAGCGCGTACGCGAGCGAGCGATGGCCCGACGGATGATCCGGGCGCTGCTCGACCGCACGGCGATAGCTGTCGACCGCGAGCGCCAACGCTTGACGCTCGTCCGTCGCAGCCGGCAAGCGCTCGAGACGCGCGCTCGCCATCCGCCGCAAGTCGGCGCGCGACGGAAACAGATCGATGATCGATCCGTAGGCGCGCGCTGCACGCGAGAAGTCTTGCGTCGCTTCGAGCGCTTCGCCCAGCGCGACCAACGCGAGCACATCGCCTGGATCTTGCGCGCGCGCCGCCTTCGCAGTCGCGAGCGCGGTCGCGGTGTCTCTGCGCTTGAGCGCGTCGAGCACCTCCGCGAGCGTGCCGCTGTACGCGTCCTCGATCGCCGGCGTCGGGATCTTCGCCGCGCGCGGCGCACGAGGCGTTGTCGGCACGCGCAGCTGATCGAGCGGATCCGGTGCTGCGGCGCGCTCCACCGACAGCTCGAGGCTCGCGTTCACGCTGGCGTTTGCGCCTTCCGGCTTCGGGAAACGCAGCGCACGCGCCGCGGCGAGGATGCAGCCTTGCGAGGCGCGATCATCGAGGTTGCCGCCGGCGACGTACGCGTCGCGCACCGTGCCCTTGTCGGAGATCGCCATCTCGATCACCAAGCGCTCGACGCGGCCTGGCTCGGCGTGCGCCTGCGCATAGCAGCGCTGCGCACGCGCCTTGAGCGCACCGCGCAGAACGGAGGTGACCTGCGCGCTCGGCAATCCCTGCACGGTGCGCAGCTGCACGTTCGCTTTCGGCGTGAGCGGCGCTGCGATCTCGAGCGGCGATTCCGGCTTGGCCGGTTGCGGCCGATACGACGCGCCATCCGCAGCCGAGCGCTCGAGCCCCTCGAGCGATTCGAGCCCGCCTCGGCTCGCCGATCGCGTTCGCAATGCCGGTCGCGACGAAGCTTGTGCGGAAGCTTGCTTGGCTTCGGGTTGATCCGCAGCACCCATGCCGCGGCCTTGCCCTCCGGCTTTCTGATTGCCGCCGCTGCTGCCGATCGAACCGATCGCATCGAGACCGCCGGGCTTATTCGCGGCCCGCGCCTCCTCCTTCATCGGCGCGCTCGCCGGCGCAGGCGGCGCAGCAGCTGCCGCCGTCTCGGCCGGCGCGATCGCTTGCGAGCCGCTTTCCGGCTCGGGCCGGCGCTCGGTGCGCCAGCCTCCTTCTTCTTCTTCTTCGTCGCGCGCGATCTCCATCGGCATCTTGTCGTCGTGCAACACCGGCGCGCCTTTGCGATCGAGCAGCTCGATGCCTTCATCACCGATCTGCAGAATGTCGCTGAGCGCGTTCTGCGCGATCCCAAAGCGCGAATAGTCTTCCGCCGTCTCGAGCACGAGCAGCGCCGTGAAGTCCGACACCACGCGCTCGCGCACCGAGAGCTCCACGATCTGCTGCTGCAAGCCCGCACGCGCCTCCGCGACCTCCGGCCCGAGCGCGTTCAGCTCCGCGCTCAGCGCTTCGATCTTGGCGCGAGCGACCGCGCGCGCGAGCAGCGGACGCGGCACTTCCATCGTCTCGAACGCTTCGGCGCCTGCGCCCAAGAGCTCGATCTGCAGCGGCACGTCGGCCGGCAGCTCCGCGAACACGATCCGCGAGTCGCCCGGTTGCACGCCTTCGAGCACGCTCGGATACACCCAGCTCGCGTTGCTGATCTTGACCTCGACGCGTTCGTGCGTCGCCGCCAGCAGCTTGTCGGCCAGCATCGCGATCGGCATGCGCGAGTCGAGCACGACGCCCGTGCTCGATAGACCCGAGCGCGTGATCACCGCAAGGCTCGCGCGGTCCTGGATGCCGCCTTCCCCGAGCGCATCGAGCCGCCGCACGCCATGCGCCGCGAGCTTTGCCACCGCTTCGCGCAGTGCGGTCGAGTCATCGAGGCCCGCGGTCAGCACGCCATCGCTGATCACGAGCACGCGATCGTGGCGCAGCGAGCTGCGCGTGATGAACGCAAACGCCTGCGACAAGTCCGAAGCGCCCAGCGCGTCGCGCTCGAGCAGCTCGCTCTGCTCGCGCAGCTCAAACCCGCTCGCCGCACCGCGGTACGTCTCTTCCGAGCCCTGATCGAACGCGACCACGCGCAGCTCGAAGTCTTTGCCCGCGCGCTCGCGCAGCTCCGCGATCACCGCCGCAAGTCGCTCGATCTGCGCACCGAAGCCGAGCGCACGCGACGCGCTGGTGTCGAACAGCACTGTGAGCCCTTCGATCGGCGCTTGCTTCGCGTCGAGCTTCGGCGAAACGCGCGCGACCACGAGCTCACCGCTGCGCAGCGCGATCGGCTTCTGCGTCGGCAACCGCACCTCGAGATCACCCGACGGCGCGTAGTCATGTTGCTTGACGTTGAGCTTGCCGCTCGACACGCGCGCGCGATCGCTCGACTCCTTGCCGGTCGAGCTGCTAGAGCCGACCTGAACCTCGACATCGAGATCGCGCAGCGTCGGCAAACCTTGCAATAGGAGCCGGTAAGGCTCGCCGCGCTTCGACAGCTCTTCGGAGTATGAGACGACGATCTCTTTGTCCGCGTTGGCTTCGATCGGAAAGACGCGCGCGGAGAACTCATTGCCCGCGCTCTTCTCGAGCAACGCCGGGTCCTGCTTGCGATGCAGGAAGTCTTCGTAGACCTGCTGCGCGCGACGCCGCTCGACGACCTCGCCCTCTTGCAGCTCATCGCCCACGCGCATCGCGAAGCGCGAGATCGCGGCCTCTTGCGGCAGCGTGATCTCGAAGCGCCCCTCGCGCCGGCGCGGCTCGGGGTTGTTGAAGACCAAGTGCAACTCGGTGAACGCCAGCGGGTCTTCGATCACCGTCCGCGCCTTGAGCGACACGAGCACCAGCCCGCTGCCATCCGAAGTCGTGAGCGAAATCGGCGCGCGCTCGACGCGCTGCGAGCTCTCTCGCCACCCCAGCTCCGGCCCCTTCCCGTCGCCCGCGAGCTTCAGCGGGTCCTTCTCTTTGTCACCGCACGAAACCAGGCTCATGCAGCAGGCCATCGAGAGAAAAATCGCCGCTGCCGAGTAGATCCAATTTCGTTGCCGCACCTGAGCTCCTGGTCGAGGCCCAAAGCCTACTACGCACCAGGACGAGCAAGCGGTCTGAGCCGCCTACTCGTCCTCGCGCGCACATGCCTTTTCGCGCGGTCACGTGAAGCGTCAGAAGCTAAGCCGACCTTTTTCTTCTCGTCCGCAACACAGCGCGTCACTCGCGGATCAGCACGGCCTGCTTCGGAATCACCGCAAGCTCGAAATACGCAACCAGCTCGCGCGCCGCGAGCACAGTCCCCTCCGGCACCAGCCCCAAGCTCACCGCGAGCTTCCCGACCACTTGCTCCGCGCTCATCCCCGCAGCGCGCAGCTCCGCTACCCCCATGCTGCCAAAGCGCTTCGACATCCGCTCACCTTGCGGCCCGAGCACCAGCGGCACGTGCAAGAACGTAGGCGGCTCCGCATCGAGCGCGCGGTACAGCGCGATCTGGCGCGGCGTCGAGCTGAGAAGATCATCGCCGCGCACGACTTCGGTGATCTGCATCGCGATGTCGTCGACTACAACCGCGAGTTGATACGCGTAGAGCCGATCCGAGCGCCGCACCACGAAGTCATCGCCTTCGCTCGCCGGCTGCGCCCCGTGCAGCGCATCGACGAACGGCTCACCCGGCGGCATGCGAAAGCGCAACGCCGCGTTGCGATCACCGCGCGGCGGCGTGTGCAAACACGTGCCCGGATAGCGCGGACCGAGATCGCTGTCGCCGTGCGGCGCGCTCGCCAGCGCCATCAGCTCCTTGCGCGTACAAGTGCACGGAAAGAGCAAGCCCTTCGCGCGCAACGTCTCGAGCGCGGTCTCGTACAGCGCAAACCGCTGCGACTGCACGTACGGCGCATGCGGACCTGGCTCTGCCAGATCGTCGCCCTCATCCCAATCGAGCCCGAGCCAGCGCAAGTCCTCGACGATCTGCTCGGCCGCACCCGCCACCACGCGCGGCGGATCCAGATCCTCCATCCGCATCACCAGCGCGCCGCCTACCTTGCGCGCACGCAACCACGCGACCAGCGCGGTCCGCGCCACGCCAAAATGCACGCGCCCCGTGGGCGATGGCGCGAGCCGTCCGCGGTACAGCGCATTCATTCCAGGCTCGCGAGCGTGCCACCGAGATCGCGCTTGTAAACAGAGTTGAAGGTGAGGTGTGCGCAGTGAGCTACGCTCACCTCGGGAAAGGGAGGGGCCCAGACGGCTTTGCCGGCTGGGAGGGAGAACGGCGCACGTTCTCCCTTGATATTAAGTGCACCGGCGTGATGTCTTCACGCCGGTGCGGGCAAGCCTTGATGATGTGTGCGGCTGCTTCCCAACCGGCCGCCACTATCCCGGGATCGCGGATCGCATCGCGCTGGTCGCCGAGGTCATCGGCCTCTCGCCGCACCTCGAAGCCGCGGCGCGCTGGGCCGAACAGAAGCTCGCCGTGATCGACTTCGAGACCACCGGCCTCGATCCGCAAAACGATCGCGTGATCGAGATCGGCATCGTCTGCTTCGAAGGCGGCCAGCTCACCGCGCACAAGAACTGGCTGCTCAACCCCGGCATCGCGATCCCCGAGCAAGCGACCGCCGTGCACAACATCACCGACGAGCAGGTCAAAGACGCGCCGCCGTTCAGCAAGGTGATCGCCGAAGTGCGCGCCGTGCTGCGCGACCACATGCCGGTCGCCTACAACCACTCGTTCGATCGTGCGTTCCTACACGCCGAGCTCGATCGCGCAGGCATCGGCCGCGCGCTCGACAAGGCGGAGGACTTCCCCGCTTTCCTCGATGACGTGGTCTGGGTCGACCCGCTCGTCTGGGCGCGCGAGATTTACAAAGACGAGAAGGGCCACAAGCTCACCGACATGGCTGCGCGCCTCGGAGTCGCGCTCGATCAAGCGCACCGTGCCGCCGCCGATGCCGAAGCCACGGGTCGCGTATTACTCGCGCTCGCGAGTCGAATGCCGGGAACCTACAGCGAGCTCATTCGCGTCCAATCCCAGTACGGCGCGCGCCAAGACGTCGACTTCGCGATGAGCTTCCGCAAACGGGGCTGACCGGCAGCGCTCTAGGACACGCTGCGCGAAGGGCAGAGATGCTCGTAGCGATTAAAAAGCCGCGGCTGGAAACCGCCGAGTAGGCACGGTCTCCAGCCGCGTTTGATGCACCGAATGCCGGTGGCTCAGATCGGGGTCGGCACTGGTTCGCCGTCACCGGCCGCGCCAGCGCTGCCGCCTGCGCCGCTTGCGCCGCCTGCACCGCCTACGCCACCCTCGCCAGCAGCGGGGGGCGGCTCTTCGTCGTCACCGTCGCCATCGCCGCCGTCGTCGTCACCGTCGCCGTCGCCGCCAGGACCGCCGCAGTCGTCCGATTCGCCGTCGGAATCGCCGTCGGAGTCAGCCGAGTCTTCGCTGGACTCTTCGCCGGACTCGCCGGACGACTCGCCCGACTCTTCGCCCGACTCTTCGTCGTCTTCGGCGCCGTCTGATTCGCTGTCCTCGTCCGTCACGCCGTCCGCGTCGTCATCGACGCCGTCGCTGTCGGACTCGCTGTCGGCACCGGACTCGCTGTCGCTGTCCGTGCTGCTCTCCTCGTCGGCGGCGTCAGGCGTGCAGTCGTCGGACACGCTGTCCGAGTCGCCGTCGCCGTCGGAGTCGCTCGCGGAGTCGCTCGCGGAGTCCTCGCTCTCGGAGCCATCGCTCTCGGAGTCGCCTTCGTCGTCGGCGGCATCGTCTGAGCCAGCCTCGTCAGCTTCGCCTTCCGCGAGCGCCGCGCCGTTGCCAGCCACCGAGGTCTCCGCCGAGCAGGCCCCCATGGCCAGGCCGAGGCCCAGGGCCAGAATCAAGCGCAGTAATACACCATTACTCGATAATTGTAGTTTCATGGTCGCCTTCCGCCGTAACTTGATGCACGGCCTTCGACTATATGGCCCGCAGATCGGTTTTCCTTCACCGACCGAGCACGAATCCGACACGAGCCTGCCTCAAAAGTCAGAGCACGGGCGCTATTCGCGCGCAGGCGGAGGCCGGGA
>JAYUYY010000186.1:0-2691 GCA_043752225.1 Sandaracinaceae bacterium
GGCCAAGCTCCTCGACGCCTACCTCGTGCTGCAAGAGCGCCTCGCGCTCGACGACATGGCCGGCGCGAAGGCTGCGTTCGGGAAGCTGTTGCAGGCCGCCAGCGCGATCAGCTCGGAGCACGCAGCCAAGATCAAGACGGCAGCGACCGATGGTGCAGCGGCGAGCGATATCGCCGCGCAACGCAAGGCGTTTGATCCGGCGAGCGAAGCGGCGATCGCGCTCGTGCAAGCGTCGGGCAATCCGCTGCCCAAGACCGTGTATCTTGCGCACTGTCCGATGGCGTTCGAAGACCGCGGCGCGCGTTGGCTGCAGCGCTCGGACAATCTCGCCAATCCGTACTACGGCGCATCGATGCTCACCTGCGGATCGATCGATGCCACCATCGCACCCGGCCGGAAGTCCTGAAGATCGGCTGATGTCGATGCGGGAGCATCATCCCGCGGTCGACCATCGCTCGCTGCGCGTGTTGCTGACCGGTGCCAGCGTGGGCCTCGGTCTCGCCGTCACGCGACAGCTGCTGCGCACGCCGCATCGTTTGATCCTGACCGCGCGCGAAGGCTCGATGGGCCGCTTCGGCGAGGCCGGCATCCTCGAGTCGGACAGCGTTCGGCTGCGCCCGCTCGACGTCACGGACTCACGCCAGCGCCGTCAGATCATCGCCGAAGCCAACCACGACTGGGGCGGCATCGACGTGCTGATCAACAACGCGGGCATCGCGTACCGCTCGGTCGTCGAGCACGTGCGCGAGGCCGATCACCTCGCGCAGATGGAGGTGAACTACAGCGCGCCGATGGAGCTGACGCGGCTGGTCTTGCCGCGGATGCGCGCGCAACGTTGGGGCAGGATCCTCAACGTGTCGTCGGTCGGCGGCATGATGGCGATGCCGACGATGAGCGTGTACAGCGCGTCGAAGTTCGCGCTCGAAGGTGCGAGCGAAGCGCTTTGGTACGAAGTGCGGCCGTGGAACGTGTACGTGTCGCTGATCGAGCCGGGCTTCATCCACAGCGACGCGTTCGAGAAAGTGCAGTGGACCGGGCTCTCAGAAAAATCCAAAGACGCGCTCTCCGACGCCTACCACAACCACTACGAGCACATGCAGGGCTTCATCGATCGCATGATGCGCTTGTCGCCGGCGACACCCGAGACCGTCGCGCGAACCGTGATGCGAACGATCCGCGCCAAGCGCCCAGGCCTGCGTGTGCCCGCCACGATCGACGCGCACCTGTTCGGGTTCTTGCGCCGCATCCTGCCGCGGAAGCTTTATCACTTCGTGCTCTACCGAAGCCTCCCGCACATCCGCGACTGGGGCCCGCGCGCGAAGCTGACTCCGCCTGGTACGTGACTGTCGGCTAGAGGCTCGCTCTTAGCCTTGTGCCGCAAGTTGCCCTGCTGTAGTCACGCCGTATGCCGCTTCGCATGGTCCTGGTCCGCGGGCTCGTATTGATCGCTGCTTGTCTCACGCTGGTCGTCGCGAGCGGGTTGCTCACCGGCAGCAAAGTCTTCGCGCAGAGCTCGGTCGATCGCGCATCGGCTGAAGCGCTATTCGCCGAAGGCCGGCGCTTGATGGGCGAGGGCAAGTACGCCGAAGCGTGCCCCAAGCTCGAGGCCAGCCAGCGCATGGATCCCGGCGTCGGCACGCTGCTCAACCTCGCCGACTGCTACGCGAAGCAAGGCCGTACGGCGAGCGCGTGGGCCGCGTTTCGCGAGGCCGGTGCGGCCGCGCGTGCCTCGGGCTCCGCCGAGCGCGAAGCCGTGGCGCGCGAACGCGCGAGCGCGCTCGAGCCGAAGCTTTCGTATCTGACGATCGTGCAGTGGAAGGGTCAGAACGTCGCGATCACGCGCAACGGCGCACCGGTCGATCCGGGAGCGCTCGATACGCCGATCCCGGTCGATCCCGGCTCACACGTCGTCGTCGCAGTCGCGGCCGGCAAGCGCGAGTGGTCCACCACTGTCCACATCGGCGCGGATGCACAACGCGCGTCGGTGACGATCCCGATCCTGCCCGATGAAACCGAGCCGAGCGATGCTGCGGGCGGCGCGTCATCGAGCAATACGCTGACGACGCGCGTGGACTCTTCGGATCCCGGAGCGACGCAGCGCTGGCTCGCGGTGGGCGCAGGCACGATCGGCGTGATCGGGCTCGTGGCCGGCACGGTGTTCGGTCTCAACGCGCAATCGGAGTGGGATGACGCTCAGGCATGCGACGCAGAGCCGAGCTGCACGAACGGCGGAATGCTCAGCGAGGACGCGAGCTCGAGCGCCGACATCGCGACCATCGCATTCGTGGTCGGTGGCGTCGGCATCGCGGGCGGCCTCGTGCTGTGGCTCACGGCGCCGAGCGCCGAGAGCGACAGTGGCGATGAGCTCGCAGGGGTTTCAGTCGGGGTTGGGCTCAATGGCCTGCTCGTTCGCGGGAGTCTGTGATGAAGCGCGTTGCCTTGTTTGAAACCGTTTTATTCGTAGTGGGCTTGTGCGCGGTCGGCAGTGCGCTCAGCGGCTGCAGCTCGCTGCTCGGCATCGAGGAGCTGATGGATCGCGCCGACGCCGGCGAAGATGACGCGGGCGACGGCGATGGCGACGGCGACGGAGACGGCGACGGAGACGGTGATGGAGACGGTGATGGAGACGGTGATGGAGACGGTGATGGAGACGGTGATGGAGACGGTGATGGAGACGGTGATGGAGACGGT
>JAYUYY010000187.1:0-2687 GCA_043752225.1 Sandaracinaceae bacterium
GCGCACGTCGGAATGTAGAAAATTGATGCGCAGGCCTTCGTGCTGCGCGGCTTCGGCGGCGCGCGTGATCATCGGCAACGATAGATCCAGACCGACCACCAGGTAGCCGCGCCGCGCGAGCTCCAGCGCGTGCAGGCCAAGGCCACAGCCCACGTCGAGCACCGCGGCGCCCTTCGGCAGCCCGAGGCTGGCCTCCATGAAGTCGACCTGTCGTGTGATCTGCGCAGGCGTGATCGGCAGCACGCTCTGCAGGTAGTCATCCGAGAAGAAGTCGTCCCACCACTGGCGACGGCGCGGGCCTGGCTTACTTGCAGGCTTCTTCGACGCCGCTGATGGCGGCGGCGGTGGCGGCGCCTTCTGCACCATCGACGGCGGCTGCGGTGCGACCGAGCCAGCCGAGCCCACGTTCGGCTTCTTCAGCACGGGCTTGCCCGGTGCCTCGGGTGGCGGCGGCGGCGACTTGGACGAACGCGCAGGGTCACTGCCTCGTGTCGTACCCGGAGCAAGCGAGCCCCGCGGCAGGTCGGGCGAGGAGATGCGGTCGCCGTCGCCGACCTCGAAGTCGATCGTCTCGATGTCTTCGATTTCGCCCGAGGGTGGGCGCGCGCCAGGCCGCATACCCGGCGGCTTGCTCGGAGCCTGCGGCCGTATCGTGGCCGGCTCGGGGCGATCGCTGATCACACGCGCACGTGACACCACGACGGACGGCTGAGGCTCGTCCTCGATCGCGATTGGGATGCGCGGGTTGGTGTCGATGTCCGGCTCCTCGAACGAGTCGCGCGGCATGTCGAGCGAAGTCACGCGCCCAGCCGACATCGCCATCTCACGAGAGATCTCGATGCGCGGCCGCGTCAGCTCCTCGCGCTCTGGATCGAGACGTGGCGGCGGAGTCGGTGGGGGCCGTGAGCTGCCGCTGCGCGCAAGCTCCATGATGCGGATCTGCGGATTGGTCTTCACGTCCACGTCGGCATCGACGCTGCGGCGTTCGTCAGGCAACGCACTGTCCGCAGGAAACCTCGGAGGCAGCGAGGACGCGGCCGCTGGCGGCGGCACGACGCTGTTCTTGGCGGGAGCCTCGGTCGACACGCGCTGCGGCGCGTGCACCACACCCGAGGTCGGCTCGGAGATCGCCGGGCCGCCATCAGCGGCATGGTCGAGGTCCACGTCGACGTCGATGAGGTCAGCCGAGCGGCGGTCCTCCGAGCGCGTGACATCCTGCTCGGTGGCCTCGGTCAGATCGCCACCGTCTTCGGCATCGACGTCGATGTCTTCGTCTTGCTCGGGATCGAATGGCGACACGGACTGGCGTGGCACGTCGTCGCCCGGGACGCGGATCGGTCGACGCGCCAGACGACGCGTCGTCCTGCGTCGTCTGCCATTCTTGCGGGTCCCGAGCTCGTCTGTCATGCGCGGTCCTGGCTCCGGGATACCGAGCTTGGCGCGCCCGATTTTCTCAGCAACGCCTCACCGCAGCGCACGCTGTCTCCGGCGCGATGCACGAACGACAAGCCGGATGCCGGGCTCGTGAACAGAATCACGGTCGACCCGAGGTGAAACGCACCCAGCTCTTCACCACGCGCCAGCCGCGGCGCGTCGCTGGTCGAGTACACCTTCTCGCCCGAGGGCCGGCCGTCGTTGGTGATCACGTCGTGATCGAAGCTGAGCGTGATGCGGCCAACGCCGATCGCTCCAACCATCACGGTCGCGACCGGTCCGTGCCTCTCGCTCTCCTGGTCGATCACCACGCGTTCGTTGCGCGCGAACAGTCGTGGGATGTGCTCGAGACCGATGTCGTTGACCGGAAAGAGTGTGCCGGGCACGTGGCGCACGCAGCGCACGCGACCGTCGACCGGGGCGTGCACGCGGTGGTAATCGCGCGGCGAGAGATAGATGACTGCGAACGAGCCGCCCGCGTACAGCGTCGCTGCGCGTTCGTCGCCGAGCAGATCACCCGCCGTGTACAGCCGGCCTTTGACCCGCAGCGTGCAGCTCAGATCGACGGGCCCGAGATCCGCGATCAGGCCATCGGCCGGCGAGAGCAGCGCATCGATGTCCTGGTCGAGCGGTCGCGCGCCAGGCTTGAGCCTGCGTGTGAAGAACGCATCGAAGCTGTCGAAGCCTGCGCTCGGCACCTCGCATTCCGAGAGGTCGACCCGGTACGCGCTGCAGTACGCCTGCATCGCGGCGCGCAGCACGGCTTGCGGTGCGTTCACGCGCGCAATTCGACCGAGCGCTCGGCTAAGCCCCTTCCTTGGTAGGAGTTTGAGCGACGTGGCTGCGACGCGGGACGGACGAATGAGCATGGCCGAATGAGTCGCACGCCCCAGAGCCGACTAAAAGGCCGGTGCGACGGAGTTTTTCGATGCTATCCGACACGCGGAGAGGGCGTCAAACGCTGTGTTGTCGCACATTTGCGCACGCGGGCTGCGCACAGCTGCGTTTGCGGCGCCAAAAACGAAGGCCTCCGCGCGGCGAACCGAGCGAGGGGCTTCACGAACGCCTCCACAAAGCCAGTCGACGAACAAACCGCGACGCTCAGCCGCAGCAGCCTTCGACCAGGAGCTGCGCCACGACGTAGGGGTCGATGTTGGCGCACGGGCGACGGTCCTCGAGGTAGCCCATGCCCTGCTGCGCGACGTGCAGCGGGATGCGGATCGAAGCGCCACGGTTGCCAACACCGTACAAGA
>JAYUYY010000188.1:0-2682 GCA_043752225.1 Sandaracinaceae bacterium
CAGGTCGTGTTCAAGGAGTCTCATCGTGCGCATCAAGAACAGTGTTGTCGGTGCCGGCGTTCTCACCGCGAGCTTGGCGATCGGCAGCGCCGCGTGGACCGCGCAGGACGCAAAGCGTGCTGAAGCGCAAAGCGTCTCGACGCTCGATGGCACGTACTTCCGAAGAGCGAGCACGACGGCGAGCGAAGATGCGGCGCGCGCTCAAGCAATTCAGCAGGCGACTGCAAACCTTACAGTTAGTGCGCGAGACCATTGGCGCGGTCTATTAGAAGAGCTCGGACGTCCTTCACCGCGTGTAGAGCTGCGGCACGAAGCAGCAGACCTCGTCGTCGAGAACGGCGACCGCGTCGAGCTGCGCAGCGCTGCGAGCGGTGCCATCGAAGGTGTCGAGGGCGGCTGGGATCTCGATCAGCGAGTCGTGAACAACGTCTTGGTGCAGCACATCGAGGCCGACGCGCTCGCTGGCGATGATCTGCAGCGAACGCTCCGTCAAACGCTGCGCTACAGCCTGAACAGCAGCGCGCAAGTGCTCACGGTCGAAACGCGCATCGAAGGCGGCGACTTGAGCAGCGTGCTCACCTTCCGCGTGACGTACTCGCGCAACTGAGGCTCAGAAGGAATCCAGCGCGCGGGTTGGCACGAGCATCACGATGTGCCGCCGTCAACGGCCGGGCGGCGGCGCGACGTACGCCGTGAGCGCAGCCTGCGAGCCCGGCATGAGGGTCGAGCTCACGCCGGTCGTCGGAAGCGTCACGGTAAAGAGCGCGCCACCGAGCTCGGACGTTCCAACCGCGATCGTGCCGGCGTGCTGGAGGACGACTTGGCGCGCGATCGCAAGCCCAAGGCCCGTGCCTTCGCCAGCTTGCCGCGTCGTGAAGAACGGCGCGAACACAGCTTCGGTCTTGTCGGCGGGGATGCCCGGGCCCGAGTCGCCGACCTCGAACGCGAACGTATCGCCGCGGCGCACTGCGCGGATCTTGACGCGCCCGTCCCTGCCCGCTGCGCGCACGGCGTTGTCGATCAAGTTGAGGAACACGTGGTTCATGTCGCCGGCTTTGCCCTCGAGCTCGATCGCTTCATCGATCTCGGTCTCGATCTGCACCGAGCCAGGATCGCGCGCATCGATCAAGCGGATGCAGGCGTGCACGCCGACCGAAGGCCGAAACTGCGAAACGCTGTCGGCGTCCACGCGCGACAGATCCATCAGATCGGCGATCAGCGTGTTGATGCGCTCGGCGCTGTAGATCATCGCGCCGAACACTTCGTCGTCGCGCTCTTGCATCACCTTGGCGAGCTTGCGGCGCACCGCGGGCAGGCCCGCCAAGATCGCGTTGAGCGGGTTGCGAACCTGGTGCGCGAGCGACGCGGCGAGCACGCCGAGCGACGCCAAGCGCTCGCGGTGCGCCATCTCGCTGACGACTTGGCGCAAGCGCACGTGCACGCTGACGCGCGCCAAGAGCTCGCGTGCTTGAAACGGTTTGGTGAGGTAGTCGTCCGCGCCGGCCTCGAAGCCTTCGAGCACCCGGCCGACATCGCGCCGCGCAGTCAGCAAGATCACCGGCAACGTCCGCGTGTCGTCGCGCGCCCGCAATCGCTTGCACAGCTCATATCCATCCATGACCGGCATCACGACATCGCTGACGACCGCGTCGGGATGCAGCTCGATCACCGCCGCGAGGCCTTCCTCGCCGTTGCGCGTCGCGCGCACGCGGTACTGCGCGGCGAGCACCTCGGAGGTGAAGCCTCGCAAGTCGTCGTCATCCTCGACGACCACGACCAGCGGCGCGGTCGGATCGGGGCCGGGCCATTCCAGCTGAAGCTCTGCGACCGCGCCCGGCGCGCCCGAAGCGGTGATCGCTGCGTGGCTCGCGATGCTCGCCGAGCTCGCTGCATCGCCTGGCGGCGCGGGCGGGCGAATGCTGGTGCCCGCTTCGTTCGCCGCCATCGTGCGCGGCAGCGTAAGCGTGAAGATCGTGGCGACGCCGGGTTGGCTGCGCACGCTCGCATCACCGCCGTGCAGACGCGCGGCTTCGCGCACGATCGCAAGGCCCAGGCCCGTGCCGCCTTTGCGCGCTTGCGAGTCGCTGCCTTGCGCGAAGCGGTCGAATACTTTCGCCAAGTCCGAAGCCGCGATGCCGACGCCATCGTCTTGGACCTCGAGCACGACCGAGCCGGCTTCCTCGCGCACCTTGAGGGTCACGCAACTCTTCGCGAAGCGCATCGCATTGCCCACCAAGTTGGTGAGCGCGGTCTCGATCCACGTGGAGTCGAGCGCGATCGGAGCAAGCTGCGTGCCGACGGTCGAGAGCTCGAAGCCTTTTTGGTCGGCCTGCGCGCTGAAGCGCGCCTCGACGGTGCGCGCGAGCTCGAGCACGTCGGTCGGGTTGCGCGCTATTTGCATTTTGCCGTCATCGATCTTGGCGAGATCGAGCAGCTGATTGATCAGGTTCAAGAGCCGCGTGCCGTTGCGCTGCATCACGTCGACCGCGTGCTTGGTGCCGCCCGGAGGCTCACGCCCCGCGGCCATCTCGCCGAGCGGTCCGATGATCAAGCTGAGCGGCGTACGTAGGTCGTGCGAAACGTTCGCGAAGAAATTGGTCTTCGCCCGATCGAGCTCCTGCACCTGCGTGAGCATCTTCGAGAGTTGGTTGGTCGCGAGCGACAGCTCTGCGGTGCGCTCTT
>JAYUYY010000189.1:0-2679 GCA_043752225.1 Sandaracinaceae bacterium
TCATAAGCTCGTCGCCGCTCCGGACGGGCGCTGCGTGGTCTGTCGCCGACCCAAGCTCACGCTGCTTCGCAACAACGAAGACGAGAGCGCGCTCAGCAAGGTGGTGACCGCCGCGCTCGGTTTGGGTGTGCTCGTCGCGATGGCCGCGCTCGCCTATGCGGCGACTACGCCGACGGCGAGCGCTTCGAGCTCAGGCTCGCGGTCGATCGCGAGCGCCTCGCTGCTGCAGCGGGCGAACGGCGCCGCGCGCGGATCGGATAGCGAGCAAGCAGACCTTCAAGCCGTGAACGTGGACGCGCAAGACGCGGTGACTGAGCCGGCCGTGGAACAGGTCGCTACGGAGACGGAGAACGCGAACGGCGAGCGTCGCTCGAAGAAGCGCCCACGCACGGTCGGCGCGCGCATCGTCGACCCGCGCTTGGCGGCTGCGCGGCGCGAGGTCGTCGTCACGATGTATTCCGCGCCGTGGTGTTTCATCTGCGATCGCGCACGCGCGTTCTTGGAAGCGCGCGAGGTCGAAGTGATCGAGCACGATGTCGATCGCGAGCCACGAGCGCAAAAAGAGCTTGAAGCGATCAACGCCGCTGGCTCGATCCCGACCTTCGTGGTCGATCGAAAAACCATCGTGGGCTTTCACCCGTGGGGCCTCGAAGACGCGATCGATCGCGTCGCGCAGGAACGCTTCTGCGTAGCGCCGACGAAGCTCGCGAACGGCAACGCGAATGCGCAAGGCGCCGTGTGCGAGAGACTCGTATCCGCACGCTGAGAGTGCGTGTACAGCGCGCATGCATGTGAATCCTCGCGCAAGAAAAGCCGATACGCGCGTCCGCGATCGCTGGGCTGCGTGCTAGGGTGAACGTGCTCTCGATGGATCAAGGGCGCAGCACAAAGCGCTATGCGACGAATCAGCAGCTCCTCGTGAGCTGCGACAGTTGGGGTGAGTTCGTCGCCTTGTACGCCACCGATGTGAGCCAAGGCGGCATGTTCATCTCGACCGCCATGGCGCCGCCGGTGCTGAGCGAGGTCGACGTGCAGCTGCGGCTGCCCGAGGGGCACGAGATCCGCTTGCGCGGTCGCGTCGTGCACACAATCGACGCCGAGGCGGCTCTGCAAGCGCAGCGCGAGCCGGGGGTCGGAATCGAGTTCGTTCAGCTCGATGCGGCGATGCGCGCCCAGATCCATCAGTTGATCGAGTTCGCGCGCTGGCAGGGCACATCGCAACGGCCGACCGCGACGCTCGCGAGCCACATGTTCGAGATGAGCGATTCCACGTCGTCAGGAGTGCTGCTGAGCGGCTTGCCAGCGGCGCCGGAGACCGAAGGGGGAGGCGAAACCAGTCGCTCGGGCGTTCGACACGCTTCGAGCATGCCCAAGAAGAACCTCGACGCTATGGCCAGTGTTAGTAAACCGCCGTCTCTTACGCCGAAGAAGCGGCCCGCGACTTCGCTCGCGCCGCGCGGCAAGAGCGAAAATCCTACGACGGTCTCCTTACCCGCAGCTCCACCCGCGGCACCGCCGCCGAAGCCGACCGATCTCGTCGAGCTCAAGGTCGGGATCACGCATGTGGCGCGCAAGCGCTTCGTCGAAGCGATCAAGCATTGGAACGAGATGCTGAAAGCCAATCCTGGCGATCTCGAGGTGACCAAGTGGTTGCACGTTACCGAGGCGCGCAAGGCGATCGCCGCGGGCAATCTGGTCGCCGCGAAGACGAGCTACGAGCGCGCGCTGACGATCGACGAAGCCAACATGGAAGCTCTCAAGTTCGTGCGCGAAGCGGACCAACGCAAGAAGCTCGAGGCGTTGCCGTTCGGCCGCTACTTCGTCAAGAAGAAGCCTTGACTGTTGTTATCGGGAGAACGTGCGCCGTTCTCCCGCCCCGCCGGCAAAGCCGCCTCTTCAACAAAGGCGCCCCCACCCTCTCACGAGGTGAGCGAAGCTCACGCTTGATCGAACTTACGGGCGGCTGTACTAGCTCATGAAATGCGCGCGCGTCGCAGCGATGGCTCGCGTCAAGGTGAGGGACGTCGAGTCACGCTGAGCTTGAACGCTTCAGCGATGATCCACGGCGGGTGACCGAGGCTGCGATGGATCTCTCGCCATGCAGCCCAAGCCGCGAGTTGCTCACCTAGGCCTCCCTGAACCGGAGCGTTCGGCCGCGCGATCGTGAGCTGCGTGCCGTGAGCGAGCGGTGCGGTGGGCTTCACGGCGTGCGCGCGCGTGAGCAGCTCGAGCAGCGAGCCGGCAGCGTGCGGCTTGCTCAGCGTGCTTGCGACGAGCTCGCTGTGCGCTCCGAGGCGAATGAGCGTGAGCGTTGCATAGAGCAGGTCTTGATCGGCAACCGGCTCTGCATCGGTTGCTCCGAGCACCTTGAGCGCGACGTCGCGCGCGAACCGCGTGATGCTCGCAAGCTCGGGTGAGCGCGTGGCATGTGCGCTCAGCATGAGCAGATAGTTCGTGGCCATGTCGCCGTCGTTCAGCGAGTCGGCGGCGTCGAAATGGGCGTAAGCGCGCTCGGCATCTCCGGCTTCATACGCGCACAGGCCCAGCAACAGCTCGCGACGCGGCTCCGCCGTGGGCTCATTGCTCGCTTCAGCGCGCAGTGATCGATACGCGTGCGCGAGCGCGGCGGCTTCTTCGCGCGCGCACATCACTTCTGGAGGGAGCGGCGGTTCGCTTTGA
>JAYUYY010000190.1:0-2678 GCA_043752225.1 Sandaracinaceae bacterium
TTTCGAGACCGCGATGCGGCAACTTCGATCGCCGTGGTCGCGATCCGCACTTGACCTCACACCGCGATTCGCTTTTAACGCCGTCCGCGAGCGCACCAGGAACAGCCACAGCGAGAGCGGGCTGCCCTTGACGCGTAGTGACCGGTGACCCTATCGGCCGCGACAGGACCGGTGGTTCCACCGAGTCCCTTCGATGAGGACCGGTGGCTTCACCGAGTCCGAGAACTGTTCTCTCGCTTGTGTCGCTTGAGGGCGGTCTGTATAAACCGCCCGCCTTCGTCCACAACGAGCCCGCTTAGCGGAATCAACGGCTGCAGCCGTTCGGTGGAGCAACGAGCACGTCCATGCAGCTATTCCCGCGTCAACTGAACTACCTACCGCTCGCAGTAGCTGTCGGCATCGGCGGGATCGTCGGGCCGGTCGCTACGCTCGGCATCTGGTACTACTTCTCGCCGAAGAATCTGGCCGTAGGCTACGCGCCCGAGCAGCCCATCCACTACAGCCACAAGCTGCACGCGGACGAGCTCGGAATCGATTGCCGCTACTGCCACTCCAACGTCGAGCGCTCCCAAGAAGCGCAGATCCCCGCGACGCAGACCTGCATGGGCTGCCACGCGGTGGTGAAGACCGATTCGCCGCAGCTCTCCGCGCTGCGCACGAGCTGGGCCACTGGTGAGGCGGTGCCGTGGGTGCGCGTGCACAAGCTGCCCGACCACGTGTTCTTCGATCACAGCGCGCATTTGTCCGCGGGCGTGGGCTGCGTGACCTGCCACGGCCGCATCGACCAGATGGAAGTCGTGCGCATGGACAAGCCGCTCAACATGGCGTTCTGCCTTGAGTGCCATCGTGATCCGGCGCCGAACCTGCGGCCGAAGTCGGAGATCACGAACATGACCTGGAAGCCCGAAGCGCGCAGCGCCGAGGACATGGCGCTCGCGCATTCAGGCGTGAATCCGCCGGAGCACTGCTCGGGGTGTCACCGATGACTATGAAGCAACAATCGCCATCACCCGCACCGTCGTCCGGCGCGAAGATCTTCTGGCGCAGCCTCGAGTCGAAGGCCGACTCGAGCGCGAGCGCCGCGGACGCGCAGAGCTCCGACGTCACCAAGCGCACGATCGACGCCGTCGAGCTCGGGCGCTTGAAGCGCCGCAACTTCCTCACGCTCAGCGGCGCGATCACCGCGCTTGCGGGCGTCGAGGGCTGCATCCGCCGCCCGGTCGAAAAGATCCTTCCTTATACGGACGCGCCCGGCGACGTGACACTCGGCGTGCCCTCGCACTACGCGACCGTGACGACGGCTCGCGGTGAGGCGCTCGGCCTCTTGGTCAACAGCTACGAAGGTCGCCCGACCAAGGTCGAAGGCAACCCGGATCATCCGTCGAGCCTCGGCTCGAGCGATATGTGGGCGCAGGCGGCTGTGCTCGACCTTTACGATCCGGAGCGCGCGCAGAAGCCCAGCCGCGCTGGCGTCACCAAGACGTACGCGCAAGCGGGCGAAGCGCTCGACGGGGTCGTCGCCGAGGCGATGAAGTCCGCGGGCCGCGGCCTGCGTGTGCTCGCGCCGCCGACGCTCTCGCCCACGTTCGTGCGTTTGCGCGAGCGCGTGCTCGCTCGCTTCCCCGAAGCGCGCTTCCACAGCTACGCGCCGGTGACGGACGCCAACGCGATCGTCGGAACGCGGATCGCTTTCGGCCAGCCGCTTGCCGTGCTGCCGCGCTTCGATCAAGCCAAGGTGATCGTCTCGATCGACTCGGACTTCTTGCAGACCGAGACCGGCGATGTGCTCGCGTCGCGCCAGTTCGCGACCTCGCGGCGCATGGAATCGGCCGCGGGCGAGATGAGCCGCTTGTATGTGATCGAGCCGGTCATGACCGTGACCGGCAGCAACGCCGACAACCGCTTGCGGCTCGAGGCGCGCGCGATCGGCGCGTATCTCAAGGCGCTCGCTGCGGAGCTCGGCGCGCAGGGCTTGGCGATCGGCGCAGGCGTCAGCGCCGCTCCGGGCGGCAAGCTCGATGTGCCCGCGATGTGGACCAAGTCGGTCGCAAAGGACTTGCTCGCGAACCCCGGCGCATCGCTGATCGTCGTCGGCTCGCGTCAGCCTGCGGCCGTGCATGCGCTTGCATGTGCGCTCAACCGTGCGCTCGGCAATGCCGGCAAGACGGTCGCGTATGCCAAACCGCTCGACGTGGTCGAGAAGCCCTTCGAGGACATCAAGGCGCTCGCCGCCGAGATGGCCTCGGGCAGCGTCAGCGCGCTCGTGATCCTCGGTGGCAATCCCGTCTATGACGCGCCCGCCGATGCCGGCTTTGCGGCTGCGCTCGGTAAGGTCGCGACCAGCGTGTGCTTGTCGGATCGCTTGGACGAAACGGCATCGCTCTGCACGTGGCACATCCCGCGCGCGCACGAGCTCGAGAGCTGGGGCGACGCCGCGTCGCGCACCGGTCACTACTCGATTCAGCAACCGCTGATCGCGCCCTTGTTCGGCGCGCGCACGGACGGCGAAGTGCTTGGCGAGCTTGCGGGCGAGACCAGCGCCGAAGGGCATGCGCTCGTGCGTGCGACCGCGTTTGCAAACGGCTTCGCGGACGAGAACGCTTGGGAAGCGCTCGTGCAACGCGGCGTCGGTGCCGGTGCCGGAAAGGTCGAGCTGCTCGGCGGCTTGCAAGTGCTCG
>JAYUYY010000191.1:0-2675 GCA_043752225.1 Sandaracinaceae bacterium
ATCGCAAGCTCGCGATCTTCGCCCACGACGACGCGGCCGATGCCGGCGTCGCTCGCGTGGGATCCGAGCGCCGCGCGCAGAACGTTCATGCGCTCTTGACGGGCGACAAGGCAGCGTTTGCAGCGTCGTGCTGGTACGCGGGCCGCGGCACGCCGGAAGCTCTGCTGAGCTGGGCGAACCGCTGCTTCGGGTACGGATGCGACCCCGCGGGGCTCGGGGGGGGCGACCCGGCGCGCGCGCTCGAGCGTGCGGTGCAGCGCTTTCGGCACGCACATAACTCGAGCGCCGGCACGAGCTTGACCGGGGGCGCCACGCTCGAGCGCAGCGACCTCGAGGCGTTCGCGGAGCTCTACGATCGCGCGCTCGCACGCGAGCTCGAGGTCGAGCTCAGCGAGCTGACCGGCTACCGCAGCGCGCTCGCGTTGTGCGAGCCGGCGTGGATCGGCTGTGGGAGTCGCTGGGCGGTCCCGAGCGGACCGGACGCGCAGCAACTCGTGAGCGGGAGCAAGCGCCGCGTGGATCTCATGTTCTTCGAGACCGCGACGCCGATCCCCGACTTGACCGTGAAGCCCGCGGGCGCGCGCGTGTTTGCCGATCAACGCTATGCGCGCGTGATCTACGTCGAGCCGGAGGTGCCCCCCGCGGTCACGTGTACGCGCCTCACCGGATTGTTCTTCGATACCAACAAGTGCTTCCTGTTGCCGAGCGCGATGAGCGGTTTGCGCTCGATCGTCGCGGCCTACGAAGAGCATCCGGTCGGCGAGCTACTGATCGTCGGTCACACCGACACCGTCGGCCGCCCGACGTACAACGACGCGCTCTCGCTCGAGCGCGCGAAGTCGGTCGCGGCGTTCCTTAAGGACGACGTCCAAGCGTGGCTCGCGTACTACGGCGACGACAAGCCGCCGCTCAAGCGTTGGGGCAAGAGCGAAGACCTCGCGATGATCGGTGCGTTGCCCGATGGCGCGACGCACCTCGCGGCGGTCAACTCGATCCGCAGCTATCAGACCGCGCGCGGACTGCAGGTGGACGGCGTCGCCGGCAAGAACACGCGTACGCAGCTCATCGCCGAGTACATGAGCCTCGACGGCACGACGCTGCCCGCGTCGCTCACGCCGGTCGTGCACGGCTGCGGCGAGAGCTTCCCCGCGGTGCCGAGCGGCGATGACGTCGAGCAAGACGAAAACCGCCGCGTCGAGTTGTTCTTATTCGACGAGGCGATCGAGCCGGCGCCGAGCGGAGACATTTCGGGCCCTGACAGCACCCACTATGAAGAGTGGCGCGCGCGCGTCGTGCGCGACGAGACGTTCACGCCCAATGACGATCGCAACCTGCGCATCATCGTCGAGATCCCGTGCCGCTCCGGCTCTGACTTGGTCGACGACGCGCGCTTCCGGCTGACGTTCGGCGACGAAGTCACAGAAGGGCGCACGGATGCCGAAGGCCTGATCGTCTTGCCGCGCCCGGACGTGATCGAGGGGCTGCTCGAGGTGTGGGTCGACGGCGATGCGGAGCCGCCGATCGAATGGAACATCTCGGTCGCGGATCTGCCCGCGCTCGACGAGCGCGCTGGCGCGCGCCTCCGGCTCGCGAACCTCGGCTTGTTCTACGAAGAAGACGGCGGCTCGGATGCAGGCGCCGAGGACGAAGCGCTGCTCGCGTTTCAGCAGTGGAACGGCGTGAGCGATCAGGATCCATTCGGCGAGCCGACCCAGCTGGCGCTGAAGCAAACGTTTGGAGTCGCGTGACGTGAACGAGCCCGTAGCCAAGAAGCGCGACCCGGTGATCGCCGATCCCGGCGAGACGAACCGCGTCGGCGTGCGCGACATCCGCAACGTGATCGTGCTGGTGACCGGCACGACCGCTCCGACCAACGTCGGGACCGACCCGCGCTCGCAGAGCCACAGCATCCCCGGCGAGGTCACCGGCGACGGGCACTACTGGGGCGAGTACGCCGACCGCGAGGACCGCGTGCCCGGCTCAGCGGAGGACGCGCTCGACAAGTTCAACTATGCGCGCGACGACGCGTGGTACTGGCAAGACAACCGGTTCTTCCGCGAGGCGCTCGTCGAGCTGTGCAAGCAGTACAGCAACCTGCACCTCTTTCGCGTGCACGGCTGGAGCGGCGACAACGCCGCCGACAATCGCCGCGTCGCGGGCGCGTACCTCGCCAATCGACTGCGCGGCGCCGGGGGTGAGAAGGCGTATTACGCGGGCTGGCTGGACAAGCCGGTGGCGTTTCACCTGATCGGTCACTCGCACGGCGGCAACGTGATCAATGAATTCACGCGCCGCGCCGCGGAAATGGGCAACTGGCCGAAGCTCTGGAAGATCCGCAGCATCACGTACCTCTCGACGCCGTTCTTCACGACGCTCCATCCCGTCAACACCAAGGTGTTCGATCCCGACTGTAAGATCCTCAACGTCCACTGCCAGTACGACCTCACGCAGCGCGTCGTCGCGGACTTCTCGCTCTTGCCGCTCTTCCTCGTCGCGCAGCACGGCAGCGTCGAGCGCGTCGGCGCCGCCGTCAAAGCGGTGGACTTCGACAAGGAGCGCCTCGATGGCTTGGTCAGCGTTGCGATCGGCGATCTCGCGGTGACTCCGGAGAGCGACCCGGTCGAGATCCTGAAGAAGGTCTTCAGTGGCAACCTCTCGGACCTTGCGCGCGTGAC
>JAYUYY010000192.1:0-2674 GCA_043752225.1 Sandaracinaceae bacterium
CTCGACCTGATCGAGGATCACGCTGCGCTCTCCATCGGCGAGCGCCGGATGGATCTCGACACCGCGATTCATCGGGCCTGGGTGCATCACGATCGCGCGCGGGCTGGCGATCGCGAGGTGGCGCTGCGAGACGCCGTACTTGCGGCTGTACTCGCGCATGCTCGGCAAGAGCGGGCCTTCGAGCCGCTCGCGCTGGATGCGCAACAGCATGATCACGTCGACCCCTTCGAGCGCGTCTTCGAGCCGGTGGTAGATCTTCGCGCCGAGCGCTTCGGCCTTCGCGGGCATCAGCGTGCGCGGCGCGCAAAACCGCACCTCGGAGCCGAACAGCTTGAGCAGGGCGACGTTCGAGCGCGCGACGCGCGAGTGCATGATGTCGCCGACGATCGCGACCTTGAGCCCTGCGAGCGTACCGAGCGAGTTGCGGATCGCGAATGCGTCGAGCAGCGCTTGGGTCGGGTGCTCGTGCGAGCCATCCCCGCCATTGATCACACTGCAGCCGACTTGCTTCGCGACCAGCTCCGCCGCACCCGACGCCGAATGCCGGATGACCACGATGTCGGGCCGCATCGCCGCGACCGTCTTGCACGTATCGAGCAGCGATTCGCCCTTCGACACGCTGGAGCCGGAGCTCGAGATGTTCACTACGTCGGCCGAGAGCCGCTTGCCCGCCAGCTCGAACGACGTGCGCGTCCGCGTCGAGGCCTCGAAGAACAGGTTCACGACCGTCTTGCCGCGCAGCGCAGGCACCTTGCGCACCGGCCGGCGCGAGACTTCGATGAAGGCTTTGGCGGCGTCGAGGATCTGCACGACATCGGTCGCGTCGAGCTGCGCGATCGACAACAGATGGTCGTGACGGAACGGCGTCGTCATGTACCGAGATCCTTCTTGAGCAAGAGCACGCGATCCGCAGCCGCGCCTTCGCTCGGCGAGCCGAGCCGTACGTCGAGCACGAAGCCCGGCTGCACATCGATCATCAGGCCGATGAAGTCCGCCGCGATCGGCAGCTCGCGGCCGCCGCGATCGCACAGCACCGCGAGCCAGATGCGGCGCGGGCGCCCGTAGTCGAGCAGGCTCGAGATCGCAGCGCGCACCGTGCGGCCGGTGTGCAGCACGTCATCGACCAGCACGACATCGCGGCCGGCGACGTTGAAGTCGATCGCGCTCGGTCCGAGGTTGAGGTTGGGCAACGCGCTCGCTACGTCGTCGCGGTACAGCGTCATGTCGATCGCGCCGACCGGGATCGCGCCCGAGCCGGCGGGGACCGCGTGCGTGTGCGCAGCGGTGATCTCGGCTGCGAGCCGCTCGGCGATCGGGACGCCGCCCTGGCGAATGCCGATCAGCGCGAGATCTTTGCGACCGCCGGTGCGCTCGACGATCTCGTGGGCGATCCGCCGAATTACCCGAGCGATCGACTCCGCATCGAGCAACGTGGACTCACCCGTCACGGCCGGCGATCTACGCCGTAGCGCGTGCGAGGGTCAAGCAGGGTCACCCTTTTGGAGTCCCGGGCATCGTGAGCGCCGGCATGCTCGGGTTGTGCGGCATCTGCTCGCCGCGGTCCAAAGCTTGCTTCATCTCGTACTTGGACGGGCAGCGCGGGATGACTTGCGTCGCAGCGAAGTGCCCGCCGTCCGTGAGCTTGCCCTGCACGGTGACCTTGATGCCCATGCCGTCTTTGAAGGTGTCCGGCACCACGCATTGCGGGAAGCGCACCGGCATCTCTTTGCCGCTGCTCTTGATTACGAAGCGCCACTCGCACGGGCTCTCCTGAAACAAGATCGAGCCTTGCTTGAGGTCGCCTTCGACGCGCAGCTCGCGCCCCACGAAGCCGTCTTCGTCGGCCATCACCTCGTGGACCAGCTTCGAGTACACGAACGCGTCCTCGGCGGTGGTGCTGAACCACAACAGCGCCATCGCGCCGCCCAGCATCGCAAACACCACGCCGACCTTGATCAGCGGCGTGAGCCCGCGGCCTTCATGCCGCTCGGGGATCGGGCGTTCCAACGCTTGGGGCTCGGACGTGTCCGTCATGAGTGCTTCCTAGTGGCGCTGGCCGGTCGCGCGCAAGCGAGCACCGTTTGGTACCCCCTCGATGACCCGTCGAGGCGCGCTGGAGTATGCGGCGGCGCGCTCACTCGGTCGAGCTGGAGGTAGGCGTCACATGCAGCCGGTGCTCGCCCGAGCGCGAGGTGCTCTGCTCGACATAGCGTTCGAAGGCCGCCTCGCCGCGCGTGAACGATAGAATCTCGACGCCGATTCCGGGCTGGCTCGACTCCCGCGGGCCGCGATTCCAACGCACGTCCACCTCGGCCTCGACCCCAAGCTCATCGATCGTGAGCCTGAGCCGGCTGCCGGGTAGGAACGGTCGCGAGGCGCGCAAGAACAAGCCGTGCTTGCTCATGTTCACGGTGACCGACAACAGCGTCAGCTCTTCGCCCTCGCACCAGACCTTGAGGTGCGCCGAGATACGCTTACTGCGACGTCGTTCGGGCATGGACGGAACTCGAGGCCGGAAGTAGCAAAACCAAGCTACCACCGGCCCCGTATGGCGGCCAGCAAACGACCAACCCCACAAGAGCGCGGGAGTCTGGCATTCGCGTTCGATTTGGATGCGAGAGCGAGCGCGCCCGGAGGAAAAACCGGAGCAATACTTCCTGTATTGCGAGGATTT
>JAYUYY010000193.1:0-6950 GCA_043752225.1 Sandaracinaceae bacterium
ATCCCCGCGACCGGCTTGGCGTCGTTCGCGTTCGTCTCCGCGTTCGCGAGCGCGACACGCATACCTGCGTGCAGCATGCCCTCGACGATCTCGCCGTACACGACGAAGAGGTTTCGCGACTTCAGCTCCGATGTCCCGACCACTTTGAAGAGCGTGCGCATAAGAGAAGGAACGCACGGGACCGCGGTTGGCGGCAACCTGTCCCGCTCCATCCGAGCGATCGTGCTCCACGTCAGCGCAGGAAGAGGGAGAGGATGTAGAGCGCGTGCCACGGCAGCACGACGACCGCACGGACATACGCCGCCGTCCATTGCAGCGGGTTGGACTCATGCTGACCCGCGGGACCGTCGAAGCGCAGCTCGACCAGCGCGGTCTGAGGCCAGTTAGGTGAATCGACGATGACGCCGATCTCTTTCTCGTTCGAGCTCCCCCGTGTCTGGACCACTTGGATGAAGCCCGGAATGGTCGGCGGCGGTAGGCTGAACGACCAGTCGCCCGCAGTGCGATCGGTCTGGACCGCCGTCATGGGCAGCGCGCAGCGGGAGACGGCGCGGGGACGCAGGCGCAGGCTCGAGGGCACGAAGGCTGCAGGGATATGCGAGCGATCGACGGAGGTGAGCGCGGTGAGCTCCGCTTTCAGAATCGACACCTCGAACAGCTGCACGGGCGAAGGAGCGGGCGTCCAGCCGCCCTTAGCGCGATCGCAGTAGCAGAGCTCCAGACGAAGTGGTCCGCACAGCTGCACGGCATCGCCACTGACTCGATAGGTGAATGCTCCGGCCGATAGCAAGCGAGTGTGCGGTTGTCCGCACTGCTCGAGGCTGTCGGCCTCGCGAAAGCCGAACAGCGTGACGCTAATCACGAGCCAAGCGACTACACCCGCGATGATCTGGAACCCGCGTCGGCGGTGGAGCGGCGCGCGACGCGCGTGCGCTGTGCCAAGCGCGTCCACGTGCGCGTCGCTATCACGCGACGACTCCTACGTATGAGTATGAATGGATGGAAGACGTCGCGACCGAGACATATACCTACGCGACGTTTTGGCAGCGGCTTGGCGCGCATTTTGTCGACGCCATGATCATTGTGCCGATCGGATTCCTGACGATGTGGCTCGCGCCGCGGGTGGGCGATGCATGGATCGCGCTCTGGGTGGGGATGAGCATCGCGATGTCGCTCTACGACCCATTGATGCACCGACGCTTTGGGCAAACCGTCGGCAAGATGGTCGCAAAAATTCAAGTACATCAGGCGAACGCGCAGCCGATCGAGTGGAAGCACGCGTGGCGCCGCAGCTCGGTCAACCTTTTGCTCTTTTGCTCGCCGCGGTGAGCCTGTCGTTGATGGTCGCCTCGTTCGTTGCAGGCGACATCCGAGTGTCGCCCGACACGACGTTTACGGAATTCGCGACTCGTTTGGGTGACTTGCCGTGGTCCGAGGCGCTCAGTCGCGTGCAGAACGTATGGTTCTGGAGCGAGCTGCTCGCCATGTTCTTCAGCAAGCGCCGTCAGGCGGTGCACGACTTAATCGGCGGGACGATCGTGATGCGCCGCATCGGTTGATCGAGATACTCGTCCTGATTCATGCAGCCCGCGAGGGCGGCGCAGAGAGCAATCAACGTGGAAGGCGTCGCTCGCATGGCGTGGGCGTTCCGCGTGTGGATGCACGGCGAGCCGGGCTACGCCGCCGCTTTGTCGCCGCAAAGCTGCATGCCTCGGCTGCGGCCGTCCGCGCACGGATGACTGCGTCCTTGACGGGGCACGCTCCTTCGGTGCAACTGCGGCCTGAGGGTGTGATGACCGAAGCTGACTTTGATGACGCCGAGCGCTTTGAGGCGAAACCGGCAGATGAATCGCCCGCGCCGCACCAGCATGGCTCGTGGAAAATCGAGCTGTTCCAAGAGCGACGCACCGGCGATTGGTACCAAGTGTGCCGCGGCAAGCGTGCGTGGCGAAACGTTGGCAAACAAACCGCGCCGCAGAGTACCCCACGGTGGCAAACGCTCGAGTGAGAGCCCGCGACGGCTGCGTCCTATCCGCCTCCGGGCTCGAAGCAGTTGAGCACCGTTCCTTCCTGCATTGACGTGCGCCACAGCTCGAGCGCAGCGCTATCGCCGGGCTCGAAGAAGATCGCGACGTACGCTTGCTTGCTCATGCGAAAATCCATGAAGTCGATCGAAGCGATACCCGCGACCGGTTTGGCCTCGTCCGCGTTCGCGAGCGCGACACGCATACCGGCGTGCAGCATGCCCTCGACGATCTCGCCGTACACGACGAAGAGGTTTCGCGACTTCAGCTCGGACGTCCCGACCACTTTGAACAGCGTGCGCATAAGAGAAGGAACGCACGGGACCGTGGTTGGCGGCAACTGTCCCGCTTTCTGTTGAAGGCTCCCCTCGCGGCTCTACTCCGCGGTCACGACCGGCTGTCCATTCCATGCGTACGCGCACGGCATCTGCGCCGTGCTGCGCGCCCAAGCGAACAGGCCGCTCGCCGAGACGACGGTCAACCCGCCGACCTTGCCGAGCTTCTGCTCCATGAACGCGAGCGCCAAGGCTGCGGCTTGATCGGGCGGATAGCCGGCTTGCATCTCTGACAGCACGCGCGACGCCATTGTCACGCGCAGGAAGCCTTCGCCTTGGCCCGTGCACGAAACCGCGCCGCGCGTGTCGTCGGCGTAGTTGCCGGCGCCGAGGATCGGCGAATCGCCTACGCGTCCGCGGCGCTTGCCGGTGATGCCGCCGGTGCTCGTCGCGGCGGCGAGCCGCCCGTGCTGATCGCGCGCGACGGCGCCGACCGTGCCGGCTTCGGCAGGCAAAGCGCGCTTGGCGAGCACGTCGGCCAAATCAGCCCGTGCGCGCTCGGTAATCATCTCGTGCGCGAGCGCCGCTTGGTGCCCGCATGCGAGCGCGAAGTCTCGCGCGCCGTGGCCCGCGTAGAGCACGTGACGATCATCGTCGAGCGCAGACCGCGCGATCGCGACCGGATGCTTGAAAGGCGGCAGCGCGCATACGGCGCCTGCGCGCAGGTGGGTGCCTTCCATGATCGAAGCATCGAGCTCGAGCGTGCCGTCCTCGGTCAGCGCGCCGCCGGTGCCTGCGTTGAGCACCGGCGCGTCTTCCATGAGCTCGACCGCGCGCTGCACGGCGTCGAGCGCGCTACCTCCGCTGCGCAGCACGTCGCTTGCAGCTTGCGCGGCCGCTGCGCACGCCAGCTTGCGCGCCTCGAGATGAACCGAGTCGACGCGCCCGGCGCCGCCGTGCACCAGCACGCCATACGATCCTTCGGAGCCGCCGAGCCACGTCGTGGGGGTCACCATGCTCGAAGTATCGCTCATGCCGATTCTTCGCGGTGCGCTCGAACACCACCTTAGGGGACCACCTTAGGGGACGGTTCTCGGAAACTCGGATCTTCATCGGCCGTTGGTCTGCCACGTGTCTCGGTTTCCGAGTTCCGAGAACCGTCCCCTATTTTCTGATGGACCTGATCACATGCGACGTGCTGATACGTCATCGGCTGATGATGACCACTAGCCGGCGCCGGAAGCCACGTTAGCCGACGGTCTCGTCCTCACGCTTGACCTCGGCCATCGCTTCGGGCTCGAGCTCCTCGGCAACGGCATTGAAGCGGATGAAGAGCGCCCACCCCGCGAGCAAAGCAGCCGCACCGAATCCGATCGCCGCTGCGTGTGGCAGACGACTGGTATCGGTATGAATCAGCTCGAAGGTCAGCACGAGAAATTCGACTGCCAGCGAGACCACGACGACTAGCAAAAAGCGAGACATGAAACGACGCGCGCGCGTCGGCGTGCTCATCGATGCCGCGCGCAACACTTCCTCTTCGAGCACCGTCTGACTGAGCTCGAGCGAAGCCACTGCGATCGTCAGCAGACCAATCCCTTGGAGCAGCGCCTGCAGGCGTTCTTTGCTGTCGATGCTCGAGCTGGGATCGACCGCCTGCCAGATCGTGATAGCGGCAAGGACGATCAACGCCAGCGCGCAGGCGCCAAACAGGACGACGATCGAGAGGTATGCGATCGAGTAGACGACCGTAGTGGCGCGCGACTTTCCACTGCGTGGTGGGGCAGGCGCGGCGTGCGTCGGAGGCAGCTTGGGATCGGTCATGTGAGCGGGAGGAAGCGTGCATCGTCCGAGTGCGGACGGGAAGCTCGCGGCTCACTGATTGCGTTCCCTCGCCGAACGAAGCGCCCCTCGATGTCCTCACGCGCGCGCTGGTGAAGGCGGCGCGCCATGCGGTAGCGTTCGCCGTAGCCATCCGAGTCGCGATAGGCTCGCGCCCGTGCATCCAGCCTGCATCGACGATTATCGCGAGCTCGCGCGCAAGCGCTTGCCGAGCTTCTTGTTCGGTTACTTGGACGGCGGCAGCTTTGGCGAGCTGACGCTGCGCGACAACATCGAGGCGTGGGCGCGCAATCGACTGCGACAGCGCGTGTTGCGCGACGTCTCGCAGCTCGAGGTACGCAGCTCGCTGTTCGGCAGCGAGGTCGCGTTGCCGGTCGTGCTCGCGCCGGTGGGTCTTGCAGGCCTGATGCGGCGGCGCGGTGAGGTGCAGGCCGCGCGCGCGGCCGAAGCATTCGGCGTTCCGTTCTGCATGTCGACGGTCGGGCTGTGCTCGATCGAAGAGGTGCGCGCAGCGACCCAAGCGCCGTTTTGGTTTCAGCTCTACTTGCTGCGCGATCGCGGGATCGTCAAAGAGATGCTCGCGCGCGCGAAGGCTGCGCGCTGCGCGGCGCTCGTCTTCACCGTGGACCTCGCGCGCCTCGGCATTCGCTACAGCGACATTCGTCAGGGCGTGAGCGCGCGTCCGACCCTGAAGTCGCGATTCTTGCGCGCGCTCGATCTGCTCAGCCATCCGCGCTGGGTCGCCGACGTCGCTCTTTCAGGTCGACCGCTCGTCTTCGGCAATCTCACGCAGTACGTGCCGTCCGCGCGCATGCCCGAGGACTTCAAAGCGTGGGTCGACTCGCAGTTCGATCCGAGCGCGAGCTGGAAGGACATCGAGTGGCTGCGCACGCAGTGGGATGGCCCGATCATCTTGAAGGGCGTCTTGGATCCCGAGGACGCGCGCACGGCCGCGTCGATCGGCGTGCAAGGGATCGTCGTGAGCAACCACGGCGGGCGCCAGCTCGACGGCGCACAGGCTAGCGCCGACGCGCTCCCGCGGATCGCCGATGCCGTCGCGGGCCAGCTCACGCTATTGGTCGACGGAGGGATTCGCTATGGCAACGACCTCATCAAAGCGCGCGCGCTCGGCGCGGACGCCGTGATGATCGGTAGGCCATGGGCCTGGGCGCTCGCAGCGCGCGGCGAGCAGGGCGTACGCGAGGTGCTGCAGATCTTGGACAACGAGCTGCGCAACTCGCTCGGCCTGATGGGCCACGTGCGCCTCGATGAGCTGAGCCGCGAGTCTTTGCTGCGCTAGCCGGCCCTTGCCAAGCCGCGACTCGAGCGCATGAGCTTCGCGTGGACCAATCAGCAACGATTCGCCGCGTCTTGCTGACGGGCACCACGGGCTTTGTAGGGAGTCGCTTGCATGGCGTGCTCGAGCGCGCGGGCTTCGAGGTGATCGGGGCGACGCGCGATCCCAAGGCCGCCGCCGCACGCTGGCCAGCGCGCACGTTTCGCGCGCTCGACGTGCGCGACGAGGCCACGATCGGTCCGGCGCTTCAAGGCTGCGATGCCGCCGTGTACCTCGTGCACTCGATGGCGGACACGCAGGACTATGACCACGTCGAACAGCGCTCGGCGCAGGCGTTCGCGCGCGCCGCACAGGACGCGGGCCTGCGTCGCATCGTTTACCTCGGCGGAATCAAGCCGAGCGGAACGCCTTCACGGCACTTGATGAGCCGGCTCAAGACTGGCGAGGCGCTGCGCGCTGGGAGCGTGCCTACGATCGAGCTGCAAGCGTCGATGATCATCGGCGCCGGCAGCGAGAGCTTTCGGATCGTTCGGGATCTGTCCGCGCGCCTGCCGGCCATGCTGCTGCCGGCGTGGCTCGAGACGCGCACCGAGCCGATCGCGCTCGACGACGTGACCGCTGCGATCGCACACGCACTGCGCATGGATCGTCCGCAGAGCGGCGCGTATCCACTGCCGGGGCCGGAGGTGCTGACGTGCAAGGAGATCTTGATGCGGACCGCCGAGCACCTCGGCCACGCACCGCGGATGTGGGGCGTGCCGTTCGTGTCACCGCGCCTGTCGAGCTATTGGATCACGCTGGTCACGCGCGCCGAAAAGCACGTGGCGCGCGAGCTGGTGGAGGGCCTGCGCAGTGATCTAGTGGCGAGCGATGACGGATTCTGGCGGCTCTACCCCGAGCACGAACGGCTGTCGTTTCACGATGCGCTCGAGCGCGCGTTGCCTGAGGAAGAGCGCGCTCTCTCGCTGCAGGCCAAGCTGCTCGAGCGCGTGCTACACGCGCTGTCGCCACGGCGCGACAAGCCGCGCGCGGGCTGAGCGATGAGCTTGCGCCTCAGCGCGCTGGTCGCGACCGCGGTGCTGATCGGCGCGTGGGCCGCGCTGATGAGCCGCTTCGGTGGCGCGAACCTGTACGCGGTGATGGGCCCCTACGCGGCGTGCGTGATCGCGGTCTCGCCGTTGCTCGCGAAGCTGCAAGGCGCGACGCAGCGCACATGGCTCGCTACGACATCGCGCGACGCCGTGCTCGGCGGCGCGCTGGGTCTGGCGATGACGCTGGCCACGTATCCGGTCTTTCGGCTCTCGACCGCGCTGTTCCCGAGCCTCGACACCCACGTCGAGTCTTTGTACGCAGCCGCGAGCGCGCACAGCCTCGCGAGCGCGCTCGCGTGGACGGTGCTGATCATCATCGCCGAAGAAGTGCTGTGGCGCGGGCTCGTGCTCGATCTGCTCGACGAGCGGCTGCCTCATCACGCTTCGAGCGCGCTCAGCGTGGCGAGCTACGCGCTCGCCCAGC
>JAYUYY010000194.1:0-2670 GCA_043752225.1 Sandaracinaceae bacterium
GTCGCGCCCAGCGCACGTGGGCGAACGGGCTGATGCGGTTTTGGGGCGTGACGCTGCGCGTGCACGGCGCCGAGACGGTCGACACGTCGCGCAGCTACGTGGTGATGGCCAATCACCTCAGCTACGTGGACATCGTCGCGCTTTTCCTTGCGCTGCCGATCATCCCCGGCTTCCTCGCCAAAAGTGAGCTGGCGAAGATCCCGTTCCTCTCCCAAGCGCTGCGCAGCGGTGGCCACGTCGTCATCGACCGCGATCAACACTCGAGCGCGGTTCAAACGCTCTCCAAGGCCGCCGACCAAGTGCGCGCCGGCAAGACGGTGCTGATCTTTCCCGAAGGCACGCGCGGCGACTCCGACACGATCGGCGACTTCAAGAAGGGCGGTTTCCACCTCGCGAAGACCGCGAACGTGCCGATCTTGCCGGTGGGCGTGCGTGGCAGCCGTGCAGTGTTCGGACGCGGCAGCTTGCTGATCCGGCCCGGCGTCGTCGAAGTGCACATCGGCCAGGCGATCCCGCAAGCAGAGGTCGAGACCGAGGACGCCGTCACGATGGTGCCGCGCGTGCGCGCCCGCATCATGGAGCTAGCCGCGATGCCTGCGCGGCCGAGCGACCGAGCGTCATCTCGACCAGCGTGAGCCCGTGCGGCGGCGCGGTCGGGCCTGCTTTGCTGCGCCGGGCACCGGGTTGAACCAACGCTGCGACGTGCTCGACGCTCATGCGGCCGAGCCCGACCTCGACCAACGTGCCGGTGAGAATTCGCACCATGTTCTTCATGAACGCGCTGCCGCGGACTTGAAGCGCGATCAGCTCCGCGTTGCCGTTCAATCCTTCGATCACGTCGAACGCGTGGATCGTGCGCTGCGTGTTTTCGCGCTGATCATCGGCGGCGCGGAACGCTTGAAAGTCATGCAGGCCCACGAGCGCGCAAGCCGCTGCGCGCATCGCGTCGAGATCGAGCGTGCGATGGGCATAAAAAACTCGACCGTTCGCATCCGCGGGCCCGCGACCGCGCAGCGGCCGGCCGAGGTGCCACGCGTACAAACGCGTCAGCGGATCGCGTTGCTCGCCGACGTGCAGCACGTAGCGATACGTCTTGTGCAGCGCGTCATAGCGCGGCGTGTAGCCGGGCTCGCACGCGACCGCGGTGCGCACCCCGACATCGACCGGCAGATAGCGGTTGAGCGCGAGCGCCCAGCGATCGCAGGTCAGCTTGCGCTCCGTGTCGAACGCGACGACCTGACCTTGCGCGTGCACACCCGCATCCGTGCGCGAGGCGTAGCGGAGCTTGATCGGATGACCCGCGACGCGCTCGGCGGCTTCTTGCAGCACGCCCTGCACGGTGCGTTGCCCGGGTTGCTCCTGAAAGCCCGCGAAGGCCGTGCCTTCGTAGCTCACCGTAAGGCGCAACCCGAACATCACATTACGAAACCAAGCCCCATCGCCCAGGTCATCGCGCCGAGCGGCAGCGAGTCGTCATTGGGCGCGAAGCCGTGCACCTCGAGGAACAAGAACGAGTGATTGATGCCCCATTCCTCGTCCATGATCCGCGCGGCGCCTTGATCGAGGCTGTCGAGATCGAGCGCGAGCTGTGCCGCATACGCGAGGCCGAGGCTCCAGCCCGCGGCGTTGTCGGCGCCGCCGGTCTCGGTCGACCAGCTCATCCAGGTGTAACCGACCTTGCCGGTCACGATGAACGGGATGCCGAGCTGGCGCGCGAAGGCGTCGAGCCGCAGCACCGCGAGCGCGCTGAGCGGAACGATCTCTAGCGAGCTCTCTTCGCGGGTCGGCGCGCCGTCCACGTCGAGCGCGTAGCCCTTGTACTTGGCCCAGCCCAGCTGCGCCGCGGCCGAGGCGTACAAGATGTCGTCGAGCCGGAATGCGATCACGTCGAGCTCGAGCGCGAGCAAGAGGCCATCGTCTTCCGCAAACAGTCGATCGAACGCGGCGTTGCCGCCCATGTCCGGCTGATACGGACCGACGCGCAGCTCGAGGATCAAGCGCTCGGGCGAGTTGAAATTTCGGGTCGCGGGCACGAGGTCGTCATCCGACTGCGCGAGCGCGCTCGTGCTCCAAAGGCAAGCCAGAGCGACGCACGCGAGCAGCGCTGGCGCGCGCAAACACAACGTCTTCATGAACGCCTCCTGCGACGTGCGACCCAACCGAGAGCCAACACGATCGGCCAAGCGGCTTGTGCCTGTGCTGGCCCGATCGCCGAGCACGTACAGCCTTGTTCGATCGGGTGACCCGCGCCCATCTCGTAGAGGTCTAGGAAGCCGTCGGTCGGCACGATGGTCACGCATACGACTTCGGACAGCGGGCTCTGATTGCCCGCGCGGTCGACCGCGACCACGGCGACGTCTGCGGTCTCTCCGCCGATTTGGCTCGGGTTGAGATCGTAGTCCGTCTCGGTAGCGCCGAGCGACGCGCTCAGGCGCAACGTGCTCGGGATGTCTTCGCCGCTCGCGCCTTCGACCAGGCGTCCGCTCCCGCAGCTCGAGCTCGAGCTGCCGGTCGAAGGGCCGCCGTCATTCTCGCTCGCGTCCGAAACAATGCCGGCAATGCCGGCATCGCTCGCTCCACCCGCTCCGCTGTCGACGTAGATGTAGAAATGGTCGACCTCTTCGTCGCCGATGCTCCAGCTCACTGGGATCTTGTTCTCACCTGAGCCGG
>JAYUYY010000195.1:0-6938 GCA_043752225.1 Sandaracinaceae bacterium
TCGCCGAAGGCGCGCGTGGCGAGATCACGGTCGTGGTCGGGCGCGGCGAAGCGCTGGTGGATGCATCGATCGCGACCGCTTCGCGCAGCGAACGCATCACGGAGCTCTTGGCCGAGGGCCTCTCGCCACGCGACGTCGCGCGCCAGCTGGCGGTCGAGCTGCACGTCTCACGGCGCGAGGTCTACGCGGAGATTCTCAGCAAGCTCGACAAGCCCAGTGGCAAAGCGCTAACTAAGCTCTAGCTAAAATTGACCATCGGCGCGCGCAACCAGACCGAGCGTCACCGCGTCCACCAAGCGGAAGCGCTGGCCCGGCGCGTCGATCACCGGGCGGTAGAGCGGGCTGACGCGCGTCGAGGCGCAGCTCGTCGCGCGCGAGGTGCGCGTCGAGCGCGGATCGCCTTCTTCGCAGTCGGGCGCGCCGGTGATCAAATGATCGGTCAAGAACCCGAGATCCGCGCCGACCGTAAAGCGCACATAGCGCGCGGCTTTCATCACCAACATCGCATCGATACCGAGCGCGCCATGTGAGCCGATCGTGGTCACGCCGGTGAAGGGAGTGCCCGTCGTCGTATCGCTCGTGGTGCTCAGGTGCGCGCTGCTCGACGTGCCCAATGCGTCGAACAACGGGCCGACGCCGCGGCCTTCCGAGACGTACGCCGCGCGCGTGCGCAGCTCGACGCTGAAGCGCTGATGCCGCATCCGGTCCTCCCACGGGATGATCGCGCTGCCCACGATCACCTCGGTCGTCGTCGGCAGCGCGTCCGCGCCATGTCCCGCCGATGCGGTAAACAGATTTTCGCCGGCGCTGAGCCAGGAGAGCTCGTGCGAGATGCCGAGCAGCGGCTCGAAGTAGCGGTAGCGCCGCGACCAACGCGACTCGAGCTTGAGCGACGCCGTTCCGTCGGTGATTCCCGGCGAGCAGCCCGCACCCGCAAGACACGGCTTCATCATCTCACCGGTGGGCAGCTCGAACGTCGTGCGCAGCGTCCAAGTCGCATCATCACCGCGGTATTGATTCATCGGCGACCACGCCGCCCCAAGCTCGACGCGCGGCAAACCCGAGCGCTGCTTGGCCGCGAGCGTGCGCGGCACGACGAAGAGCGGAGCAGCTTGGTCTTCGGAGGTCGGCTCGACCAGCAGCACGCACGGACCGGTGTTGCCGTCGCCGCAGCTCTGGCCGTTGTACGGGTGCAGCTCCTGGTCATCGCTCAGCACCAGCGGCAGGCCCATGAACAGCATCAGGTCGTGGTAGACGCCGACCTCGAGCCCGAGCCGCAGCTCGTTGTGCACGGCCGACTGGTCGAGCACGCTGCGATAACGCGTCGCCGCACGACCGTCACTCGCAGCATTTTCGACATTTTCGCGCTCGATCGTGGACGAGCTAAACGCGCTGCGAAAACCGATCCGGACGCGGATGTCGATCGGGTCTACGCCATCGAATGCGTCGGCGACATCCGTGAACGCGATCGGCTCCGAGAGCAGCGTCTCGTCCTGCGCGCGCGCCGGCAACGCGGCGCCGAGCACAACGAGCACGCCGACTACGACGAGCAAAAGGCCGTGCGCCCGGACCACCCACGGCTTTGCAGCAAACCGCATACAAAGCAGTGTTGATAACACGTCTTGAGCGAGCCTCGTGCTACATGCAGCCGGCTTTAGCGCCATGCGAGACCACCGCCCGAGCTGGACTGCACGCGCCGTCGCGCTGAGCCGCGCGCTGGCATCGGGCTCAGCTGCACGCTCGGGCGCATCGGTCGCGGTGACCGATCCCAAAGACGCCATGGTGCGGGAGCTCTTACCGCCGAGCAGCAAGCTCTTGCTGCGCGGGCTCGAGGCGACAGGCCTCACCGCGTTTTCGGCCCGAGCGAGCTTGGGCTTGGTCGATCACATCGCGCTGCGCGCGGCGATCATCGACCGCGAGGTCGAGCAAGCGATCGAGGCGGGCCTCCGCCAAGCCGTGATCTTGGGGGCCGGCCTCGACACGCGCGCGCATCGCTTGGCCGCGCTGCACGAGGCTGACGTCTATGAGCTCGACTTCCCGAGCACGCAGGCCGAGAAGCAGGCTGCAGCCGGTGCCCTGCCCCGCAGCTGCAAGTCGCTGCGCTACGTACCGATCGACTTCGAGCGCGATGAGATCGGCGAGCGTCTAGCCTCTAGTGGTCATGACCCCGCGCGGCCCACGCTCTGGCTGCTCGAAGGCGTCGCGCCATACCTGACGATGGCCGCGCTCGCGCGCCTCTTGCAGCAAGTTAGCCACGCTTCCGCCCAGGGCAGCATCCTGGTCCTCAGCTACGTGCCCGACGGCATGCTGTGGATGAAGCTCGCGAAGCCGGCTTTCTCGGTGTTGCTGCGGATCGTCGGCGAGCCGCTGAAAACGCCGCTCGCACCCGCGCTCCTACACCGCATGCTCGAGCGACACGGCCTGCGCGTCGTGCGCGACCTGTCGCCTCGAGAATGGGCGCGCGCGATCGGCGCCAGCGAGCGCAACTACCGCGAGTACGCGCGGCTCTCGGTAGCCGAAAAGAGCTAGACCTCTTCGAGGTCGGCGTCGGCGAGCTGGCCGGCCATCAGCGCGGTGATCTGCTCGCGAGCCGTGCCGAGATCGCGCGACGTCGTGCGCAGGCGATCGGTCAGCACGCCCAAGAACGCCCACAGCAGCTTGACCGCGACGTCGTGGTCCTTGCGCACGATGTCGAAGAAATCGCGGCGATGCAGGACCATCAGCTTTGAAGGGATGTCCGCGCTGACCGCGGCGCTGCGCGGCGCGCGATCGACCAGCGCCATCTCGCCGAAGTGCTGGCCCGGCCCGAACGTGGTGAGCGCGGTGTCGCCGGTATGCACGCGGACTTGGCCCTCGAGCACGACGAACATCTCGTTGCCCTCGTCGCCCTCCTCGATCACGACCTGACCGGTCGCGAAGTCACGCACGTTGATCAAGTTCAAGACGCGCACCAGCTCTTGGTAGGTGAGATGCCTGAACAGCGGCATCGCGTGCAGCGTTTCGAGCTTGAGGTTAACCTCATTGGCGAGGCGATCGAGACCTGCCGCCGCATCGGGCACGCGGACAATCAGCGCGGTGATGTTATCCTTGCCGCCGCCGTTGTTGGCGTGATCGATGAACGCTTGCGCGGCGCGCTCTTCGGGCACCTCGCGAAAGACGCGCACGATGTCGCTGTCCTGCGCGTACTCGGTGAGCCCGTCGGTGCAGAGCAGGAAGCGGTCGCCCGCCAGCACGTCGAAGTCGAGCGTGTCGACCTCGACGCTCTCGTAGACGCCGACCGCGCGGGTCACGGCGTTCTTCATGTTGAGCTTGGCGACTTGGTCGGGCGTGAGCCGGCCGCGCTTGAGCAGCTCGTTGATCAGCGAGTGGTCCTGCGTGAGCTGATGCAGCCCATCGTTGCGCATCAAGTAAATTCGCGAGTCGCCGACGTGGGCGATGAAGCCGCGCGAGCCGACCATCAAGAGCGCGACGATCGTCGTGCCCATGCCGCGCTTGCCCGGGTCGCGCTGCGCTTCGGCGAACACCGCGTTGCAGGCGCGCTGCACGCCCTGCTCGAGCAAGCGCAACACCTGCTGGCGTGCGGCTGGCGAAAGGTCGCGTTCAGCGCTTGCGAGCGCCTCGCCTTCGGTCGCCAGCGTGTCGCGCAGGGCGTGCACCGCGAGGCTGCTCGCGACCTCGCCCGCAGCGTGCCCACCCATGCCGTCCGCGACCACGAACAGGTTCAGCCGGTCGTCGATGAGGAAGCTATCCTCGTTGCCGGAGCGAACGCGGCCGACGTCGGTGAGGGGCCAGAAACGGAGTTGGCTCACGAAATCCCTCGCTCGAAAAAAGACACCCGCGCGATCCTATCAGAGGGCACACGACGGGAGCACGCCTGGCAGCACGCTCAGGCGCGAGCGCTGGCGCTGTGATATGGCACCCGCCTGTGACCGCATCGGAGCGCACGATGGAAGGTTTTGCGGTCGCCGCGCTGGCGCATCGCGACTACGACGGCGAGGCCGCGCTGGCAGGCCTGACGCAGACGTCGCCGCTGCGCGCCGCGGTCGCCATGGCGCTCGAGGTAGGCCGCGATGGCCCGAGCCGGCGCGCATTCTTACACGCCACATTACGGCGGCCCGAGATCGTTTCGGATCCGACCGATCGCTCTGACCTCGCGCGGCGCGCGCGGGGGTTGCTGGCGAGCGTGGTCGACCCGCAACTCGGCCGCGCGTGGCTGTGCGAGGCGCTGCTGCCGCGCGCGGGCTACGTGCCCGACCCGCAGCTCATCGGTTACCTGATCAAGCGCGCTGCGATGCATGGCGCGCACACGGCGAAGGGCTGACGCATGCAACGCATCGTGCGCGCGGATCGGCGCGGCCCAGCGGTCGTGCCCAATATCGAAGGCAGGCTCGAAGCTAGGCAGCAAGCGCGGCGCGAAGCCGAGCGCATCGTCGAGCATGCGAAGACGCACGCCGCCGCGATCGAGGAACGCGCTCGACAAGCGGGCTACACGGCCGGCGTCGAAGCTGGGCGCGCCGAGCTCGCGAGCGCGCTGCTCGAGCACAGCGCGGCGCACGAGCGCGCGCTTGCGGCGCTGATACCGGAGACGCGTGAGATCGCGCTGCTCGCCGCTCGGCACTTGCTGGGCGACGAGCTCACGCTCCAGCCAGAGCGCATCGCCGAGACCGTCGAGCAGCTGCTCACTCGCGTGCGGCGCGCGCGACGCGTGCGAGTCCGCGCGCATCCAGAGGATTGCGTCGCGCTCGCAGCGTCGATGGGACAACGGGCGATCGAGCTCCAGCCGGACGAAACGCTCACGCGCGGCGGTTGCATCGTCCAGACCGAGATCGGCACGCTCGACGCATCGGTCGAGACCCGCATCGCATCACTTCGCAAGGCGCTCGAGAAGGCGCGCGGTCGAACATGAATCACCCTGAGAATCCGTTGAACGATCCGCATGCCGGCGCGCGCGAAGCCGAGCCGCAGACCATCGCCAGCGAGCCCGAGCGCACAGCGGCGCCGGTCACGCGCGTGCCGCTCGCGATCGGTCTCTTCGCGCTCACGCTGCTCTCGACGACCTACGTAGGCAGCCTGTGGGAAGGCAGCGCATCGCTGCTCGGCGGACTGACCTATTCAGCGCCGCTGATGGCGATCCTGCTGGCGCACGAGTTTGGGCACTACATCGCAGCGCGCATTCACAACGTGCCCGCCTCGCTGCCGTACTTCGTGCCCATGCCGCTACCGCCGCTCGGCACGATGGGCGCGGTGATCTTGATGCCGGGCGAGATCCGAAACCGCAACGCGTTGCTCGATATCGGTGCAGCCGGGCCGCTCGCGGGTCTAGCGGTCGCGCTGCCGGTCTTGATCTACGGCATCGCGACCTCGACGACCGGCCCAGAGCCCTCCGTTCCGTACCTGATGGAGGGCAAGTCGTTGCTCTACATGGGGCTGCTCTACGCGATCAAAGGGCCGTTGCCCGCGGGCCACGACATCCTGCTTTCACCGGTCGCCTTCGCCGGGTGGGCGGGGTTGCTCGTCACGATGATCAATCTGATCCCGGCGCTCCAGCTCGACGGCGGACACGTCGCCCACGCGTTGCTCGGCGATCGACATGAGCGCATCTCGCGCACGCTGCGCCGCGTGATCTTTCCGTTTGCGCTCAGTGTCGCGCTCGCATTCGGGCTGATGGCCTTTTTTGCAGGCAAGCGCGGCGACGCGTTGTGGTCCGAGGTTGCCGCCGGCCTTCCATGGCTGACCTGGGGCGTCGTCATGCACCTGATGGCGCAGAACACGAAGCGCGAGCACCCCGCGACCGATCCGAGCATTCCGCTCACGCCCGGACGGCGCTGGGTCGCGCGGCTCACGCTCGCGCTGTTCGTGCTGCTCTTCATGCCGGCGTGGCTGCGCGAAGTGACCCCGCTGTAGAGCCGCGCCGCTCGTCGCGTTCGGCCTTCCAGCGTGTTGGCGCGTGCGCCCACCCCGCGAATGCTGCAGAAATTCAGCATGTAGGACATGCGCTGGTAGCCTCTTCGAACCTGTCCGATGGCCGGCTCGCTACCCCGTGAAGGCTCGCTTGGAGCGCCGCTGCGCAGCATGGCGTTCGCGCTGAGCGTGCTCGCGATCGCGTTCTTTCCGATGCGCGCCCGCGCTTGGACGCGCACCGAGGTCAGCGCCATGAAGGCGCACGCTGAGGTGAGCCGCTTCGGCGTCGCGCGGATCAGCCTCGAGCTGCGCGTGGAAGTGCGCGGCGGCTGGGTCGAGCGCTTCGAGCTCGCCGGACTTGGGCCCTCGGTGCAGGTCGATTCCGGCAAGCCCCCGACTTGGATCGCCGAGGACGGCCGCAAGCACGCGCCGCTCGCTTCGCTCAGCGAAGACGGCACGCTGCTGCTCGAGTTTGGCGATCGCGCGCAAGCACCGCACCGCGGGAGCTATCGCGCGCTCGTGATCTACGAGACTCAGCTCGCGCCGAGCGACAAGGCTGCGGACGCGCTCGTGCTGCGCTTGCCGGCTTGGCCTGCCGCCCTCGAGAACGTGGAGCTGTGGATCGATGCGCCATCGGGCGCTCGCTTGCTCGACGCCGGAAACTCGGGCCCCGAGGAACGAACGGTGTTGGAGCGCGGCGCGCTCACGGTGCTGCATCTGACGCGCGCGCAGCTGCCGCGCACCGAGCCGCTCGAGGCGGAGCTGGTGCTGCCGGGCGCTCCCGGACGCATACGCGATCGCGTCGCGCACAAAGCGTCGAGCACAGCCGGAAGCTCGGACGCACAATCGTGGAACGACGCGTTGTGGGCCGCGCTCGCAGTGCTCGTGCTGCTGGCCTGCAAGCGCGGGCTGAACAAGAAAGCCGCAACGCACGCGATCGCGATACCGGACGACGCGGCCTTTCGCGCTGCGGCGCGCATCGATCTCGCTCGCGCCAAGCGCAGCGCCTTCCTGCGGCTGTGGGGCCCAGCGAGCTG
>JAYUYY010000196.1:0-6928 GCA_043752225.1 Sandaracinaceae bacterium
GCTGCGACGACGGCAACACGATCTCAGGCGATGGCTGCTCTTCGGCCTGCCAGTCGGAAGCCGCATGGTTCGAGCGTGACGACGTCGCGGACAACGGTCCGGGTGTCGAGAATCACCAACTCGCGATCGATGGAGCGGGCCGCATGCTGCTCGCTTGGCAATCGAACGAGAGCGGCACCTCGGGCGTGTACGCGCGCCGCATCTCAGCGACGGGTGCAGTCGTGGCTGCGGATGCCACCAGCGCGCTCGTGATCGACAGCGGCATCAGCTCGTCGATCGCGGCGGAGCCGGCGGTCGTGGGGTTGAGCACCGGTGGCTGGGTCGTCATCTGGACGTCGCCTGTCGGCCCTTCGCAGAACCTGATCGCGATGCGCACCGTTGGACAGGACGGCAGCCTCGGTTTCCCGACCTTCGTGAGCAGCGGCTCCGACGGTGGAGTCGCCGGTGCCAGCGAAGCCTCCGCTCGCGTCGCGCAGGTGTCGGGCGGGTTCGTGGTGAGCTGGATCGATACGCGTTCGGGCGTCGTCACGCTGCGCGCACGGCGATTCGATGGGAGCGCTTCGGCGCTCGCGTCCTCCTTCGTCATCGCGGACGAGTCCGCGGGCGGCGAGCTGCACACCACGCTCGCAGCCAGCGGAAGCGAGTGGCTCGTAGCCTGGTCACGTAGGTCGGACGACACCGTCCGAGTGCGGCGTTACGACGGTGCGAGCGCGCTCGAGAGCGCGTGGCAGCTCGCGAGCAGCGCGATCGCGCCTGCAGCAGCGATGCTGCCCAGCCCTGGCGTCGAGTACGCGCTGGCATGGGCGAGCACGAGCGACGCGAACATTCGCGCGGTGGAGCTCGGCTCGACCGGTACACCGGCACCGGGCGACATTCGCGTCGTCTCGGCGCTCAACCCCGAGATGAAAGCGTATCCGTCGATCGCGGCGCTCGGCACGCACGCGTTCGTCGTCAGCTACGACATCGAGGGTGTCGACGCGGACTTCCGTGCCATCGCTCGCACGGGCGATTCGTACACGAACGACCCGAGCGAAGCGGGTTTGCGCGCGCTGCTCGTGGCAGCCGGCATTCAACGCGGCACGAAGCTCGCCACGGCCGAGAACGGCGTGTGGTTCACGTGGAATGACGACACCGGCGTCGACCCGGGCGATCCGTTCGCGTTCCCGAACGGCTTACGCATGCAGCTCTTGGGCTGCCAGGGCTGCACGCTCTCGGGCGGCGGCGGTTGCTACAACGTGTTCCAAAAGATCGTGCCGCAGGGCGCGGTGTCGCAGCTCGACCGTTACGGCGAGTCGGGTGCGAAGTTCGGCGAATGGATCGCGGTGTCGGGCACACGCATGATCGTGGGCGCGCGTGACGACGCCGAAGCCGGCGTCGAAGAGGGCGCGGCATACATCTACGATCTGCAGGGCTCGAGCTGGGTTCAGCAGACCAAGCTGTTGGCGCAGGATCCTGGTCCGGGTACGGAGCGCGCTTCGGGCACCTTCGGCGCCCAGTACGGCTCAGTCGTGGCGATTAATGGCGACACCGCTGTCGTCGGCGCTCCGTCGGACGACGGTGCGACCTCTCAGCTGGAGGCGGGCTCAGTCTACGTCTACGATTATGCCGGCGGCGCATGGACCGAAACGCGCGTGCTGTCTCCTGATCACCGCAGCTGGCAACAGTTCGGTCTCAACGTGGCGATCAGCGGAGACTGGATGATGGTCATGAGCTTCGACGGCTCAGGCAGCCCGTGGCCCTCTTACCAAAGCTGGGTCTACATCTACCGTCGCGATGCGACGACGGGCTGGACGCACACGCAGACGCTCTCGTCGGGCAACGTCAATGAGAGCCTTGGCCACACGCTCGCAATCGATGGCAACACCGCGTTCGTGGGCGGGACCGTGAGCCCGACCGGCTCCTTCGACGATGCGGCCTACTCGGTGCATGTCTTCGATCTGCAGGGTTCGAACTGGGTCGAGGTGCAGCAGCTGATTTCGTCGTCGGACGAGATCGGCAACTTCTACGGCGCGATCAAAGTGGCGCTCCAAGGCGATGTCGCGATGGTCGCAGCGCCGCGCCAAGACGGCGCCAGCAGCAACGAAGGCGCGGTCTACGCGTTCATCCGCGACGCGGGCGTTTGGCTCGAGCTCCAGACCATCCTCAGCCCTTCACCTTCCTCGGGTGAGCAGTTCGGCTACTCGCTCGCGCTCAACGGCAATGTCGCGACGATCGGATCGTTTCCGGCCGGTGGCGGCAACGAGCTCTTCGTCTACGACTACGGCGGTGCGTGGACGCTCAACACGACGATCAACGCGGCCAGCTTGAGCGGCCCGCCCTACGGTTTGTTCAGGTATTCGAGCGCGATGGCGGGCAGTGACGTCACCGTCGGCGCGAGCATGGCGACCGACGCGGCGTACGCAGTCGCCCCCGGGGCCGTGTACGCGTTCTCGTGCGCTGCGGGATTGTCGTGCGGTGACGGCTGGGTCGTCGCAGGCGAACAGTGCGACGACGGCAACACGATCGGCGGCGACGGCTGTGAGGCCGACTGCACGCTCTCGTGCAGCGCGACCGGTGCCGACACGACCTGTAACAACGTCGACGAAGACTGCAACGGCGCCATCGACGACGGCTTCGTGCCGCCGCCCGTGACCTGCGGTGTGGGCGTGTGCCAAGCGAGTGGCACGGCTTCATGCGTCGGCGGCGGAGTCTCCGCGAGCTGCACGCCAGGCCTGCCGACCGGCAGCGATGCGAACTGCGATGGCGCGGACAACGACTGCGATGGGCGCACCGACGAAGGCTTCGTCGGCTCGAGCTCGAGCTGCGGCCTCGGCGTTTGCGCCACGACGGGCAGCCAAGTCTGCTCCAACGGCACGGTCGTAAGCGGTTGCACGCCGCTCCCCACGACTGCGACCGACGACTTCGCATGTGACGGCCTCGACGAGGACTGCGACGGCCTCATCGACGAGGATTGCGCGTGCGATGCCGCGACCGCGACGGTGAGCGCGCACCAGACCGCATCACGCGCGTTCCTGTGCACGACGACACCGACCTCGCTGATCTCGGAGAGCTTCGAAAGCGGCTCGCTGAGCGGCTGGACGACGACGGGCAACTACACCGCGAGCACTGCAACCGCACAGATCGGCACGTTCTCGGCACAGGCTCAAGGCGCTGGGCTCTCGACCTTGCGCCGCACCCTGAGCACGAGCGGCTTCACCTCCCTGTCGCTCGGCCTGTGGGCGCGCACCCGCGGACCGCTGACGACGGGCTACGGGCTTGCGATCCGCTACTCGACGAATGGCGGCACCTCTTGGAGCACGGTGGGCTCGGGCGGCGGTCCGTTCAATACTTGGACCAACGTGCCGAACAACAGCGTGCCCGCGACGCCGGCGCTGACCTTGTCGCTCGAAGCGAACCCCACCGAAGCAACGCGCTTCGTGCACTACGACAACATCACGTTGACCGGCACGTGCACGACGTCCACGTACTTTGCGACGGGTAGCAACGCGCAGCTCGGCACGAGCGGAACCACGACCACGACGCTGCACGCGATGGACAGCGCGCCAAGCGTATGGATGACGGGCGGATGCCCGATCTGCGGCAACAACGTCCTCGAGCCCGGCGAAGGTTGCGACGACGGCAACCGCATCGACGAAGGCTGCGGAGCGGGCTCTTGCTCGTACTGCAGCTCGCGCTGCGTGACCATCACGAGCCCGTAGTAGCGGGCATGCAATGACCCGCGGCGCTCGCGCGCTGCGTGGTCTCAGAGCGCGCGGTCTCGAAAGGGGCTGCGCGCTTTTCGTTTTGCGCGCCCCATCGGTTCGTCACGCGAGCGACGCCCTCTCAGTCGTCGTCGTTGGCTCGCGGCAACCCGAACGCGTTCAGGATCGACTGAGCGCCGAGCGTCGGCGTGAGTCGGCCGGACAGCACTTCGGCTTCGAGCTCAGGCGCGATGCGCGCGACCTCGGCGTGGCCATGCAGCGCGCTGAGCACGCGCTCTTCGACCATGCTCCACATCCAACGCCGGAGCTGCTCGCGGCGCATCTGCCCGAGCCGACCCGATGACTCGCCGGCCGCGAAGTGCTCGGTGATGCGCTCCCACAGCACCTCGATCCCTACGCCGGAGAGCCCGCTGAGCGTCAGCACCGGCACGCCACCGCGGCGAGCGTCGCCGGTCGCGCCGTGCATCAGCTTGAGCGCGCTCAAATAATCGCGCTTGGCGAGGCGGGCAGCTGCAGGGTTCGCGTCCGCTTTGTTCACCGCGATGATGTCGGCGAGCTCGAGGATGCCGCGCTTGATGCCCTGCAGCTCGTCGCCTGCGCCCGGCAACATCAACACGAGAAAACAGTCGACCATCTCGGCGACGACCGTCTCGGACTGACCGACGCCGACCGTCTCGACCAGGATCACGTCGTAGCCAGCGGCCTCGCACAACAACATGCTCTCGCGCGTCTTACGCGCGACACCGCCGAGCGAACCGGAGTTGGGGGAAGGGCGGATAAAGGCGCTCTCGTCGCGCGAGAGCTTATTCATGCGCGTCTTGTCGCCGAGAATGCTGCCGCGCGTGACGCCGCTCGTCGGATCGATCGCGAGCACCGCGACGCGATGTTCGCGCGCGGTCAGGAAGCTGCCGAACGATTCGATGAACGTGCTCTTGCCGACTCCCGGCACGCCGGTGATGCCGATGCGCTGAGCGTTACCGGTGTGCGGCAACAAACGCACGAGCAGCTGTTGCGCGAGCACCTGATCGGCCGCGACGTTGCTTTCGATCAAGGTGATCGCGCGGCCGAGCACGCCGCGATCGCGTTCGCGTACTCCGCGCTCGTACTCGTCGAGCGTGAGCTTTCGGCGGCGCGCCGCGCGGTGCGGACCCGTCACGGCCATCTACGCGGGCCCGCTGGCCTTCTCCAGTTGCGCGAGCAACTCCGTGGCCGCGTCGGTGATGACGGTGCCCGGTCCGAAGATGCACGACGCACCGGCGCGGTAGAGCGCTTCGTAGTCCTGCGGCGGGATCACGCCGCCCACGACGATCAGGATGTCGTCGCGACCGACCGCGTCGAGCGCGGCCCGCAGATCGGGCACCAGCGTCAGGTGCCCCGCAGCGAGCGAGCTCACGCCGACCACGTGCACGTCGTTTTCGGCCGCCTGCTTCGCGGTCTCTTCCGGCGTTTGGAACAATGGTCCGACGTCGACATCGAAGCCCATGTCGGCGAACGCGGTCGCGATCACCTTCGCGCCGCGGTCGTGACCGTCTTGACCCATTTTAGCTACGAGCAAGCGCGGTCGGCGACCCTCGCGCGTCGCGAACGCGTCGGTCTTGCCTCGCACGCTCTTCATCGCGCTGCTGTCGCCCACTTCGCTCCCATAGACGCCGGACACCGAGCGGATCGTGGCTTCGTGACGGCCCCAAACCTTCTCGAGAGCGTAGCTGATCTCGCCTACGGTGGCGTGCGCGCGCGCCGCTTCGATCGAGAGCGCGAGCAGGTTGCCTTCCTTGCTGCCGGCCGCGTTCGTCAGCGCGTCGAGCGCGCTCTCCACGCGCTTGGGATCGCGATGCTTGCGCAGCTCTTCGAGCCGCTTGATCTGCGCGGCGCGCACCTCGGTGTTGTCCACCTTGAGCACGGTCAGTTCATCTTGCTTGTCGAGCTTGCGTTTGTTGATGCCAACGATGGTTTGCGTGCCGCAATCGATGCGCGCTTGCGTGCGCGTCGCGGCTTCTTCGATCCGCAGCTTCGGCAAGCCGGCTTCGATCGCCTTGGCCATGCCGCCCATCTCTTCGACCTCTTCGATCAGCGCCCAGGCGCGCTGCGCGAGGTCGTGGGTCAAGCGCTCGACGTAGTAGCTGCCGGCCCACGGGTCGATCGTGCGGCAGATACCCGTCTCTTGCTGCAAGTAGAGCTGCGTGTTGCGCGCGATGCGCGCGCTGAAGTCGGTCGGCAGCGCGAGCGCTTCGTCGAGCGCGTTGGTGTGCAGCGACTGCGTGTGACCGAGCGAAGCCGCGAGCGCTTCGATGCAGGTGCGCGCGACGTTGTTGAAAGGATCCTGAGCGGTGAGGCTCCAGCCCGAGGTTTGGCAGTGCGTGCGCAGCGACAAGCTCTTGTCGCTCTTCGCGCCCATGTCCTTGACGATCTTCGCCCAGATCAAACGGCCCGCGCGCATCTTCGCCACTTCCATGAAGTAGCTCATGCCGATCGCCCAGAAGAAGCTGAGCCGCGGCGCGAACGTGTCGACGTCCAAGCCGGCTTTCACGCCGGTGCGCAGATACTCGAGGCCATCGGCGAGCGTGTAACCGAGCTCGATGTCGGCGGTCGCTCCAGCTTCCTGCATATGGTAGCCGCTGATGCTGATGCTGTTCCACTTCGGCATGTTCTTCGACGTGAACGCGAAGATGTCGCCGATCGCGCGCATCGAGGGCTCCGGCGGATAGATGTACGTGTTGCGCACCATGAACTCTTTCAGAATGTCGTTCTGAATCGTTCCGGTGAGCTTGGCCTGCGAGACGCCTTGTTCTTCGGCGGCGAGGATGTAGAGCGCGAGCACGGGCAAGACCGCGCCGTTCATCGTCATCGACACGCTCATCTGATCGAGCGGGATGCGATCGAACAAGATACGCATGTCGAGGATCGAGTCGATCGCGACGCCCGCCATGCCGACGTCGCCTTTGACGCGCGGGTTATCCGAGTCGTATCCGCGGTGCGTCGCGAGATCGAACGCGATCGAGAGGCCCTTTTGGCCCATTGCGAGGTTGCGGCGGTAGAACGCGTTGCTGGCTTCGGCGGTGGAGAAGCCGGCGTACTGACGCACGGTCCACGGTTGCTGCACGTACATGGTCGGGTAGGGACCACGCACGAACGGCGTGAGGCCGGGCATGTACTTCAAGTGCTCGAGCGGCTTCAGATCCTCTGCCGTGTAGATCGGCTGCACTTCGATCTGCTCAGGCGTGAGCCAC
>JAYUYY010000197.1:0-2658 GCA_043752225.1 Sandaracinaceae bacterium
GCTGACCAATGACCGCGAATTCTTGAGTTCCGCCGCAGCCGACGAGCGCGACGCCCGCGAGAGTGCAAGCAAGGACCAGCGTGACGAGCTTCTTCATGAGAACCCTCCTCGTCGCCGGCTTGTATGCTGGCCTGCACGCTAGGTCAAGCGTCGGAGCCGGCGCTTGCCATCGCCTGGGCGAGGCGGTAAGCGTGCGCCCCTGTGCGTGAGGCCGACGAAGAGATCCGTGAGATCAAGAAAGAGATCATCGAGTCTCGTGGCCTGATCATCAAGACCAACAACCTGACGAACGCGCTCGCCGCGGACATAAAGTCGATTGGAAAGCGACAGGCCGGTTACGAGCGGCGCTTCAACTGGAACAGCGGCGTTGCGTACGTGCTGTTCGCGGGCCTCTCGTTCGTCGGGCTCAAGCTCTGGTCGGACGTGCAAATCCGCGAGATCGAGGGCGAGACGCGCGAGCTACAGCGCGAGGCGCGTGAGCTTCGCCACGATCTCACCGAAGAGACACGCCGCGCCGAAGCGCGTGAGCGCGCCGAGGGCAAGGCCGCGCAGTTCTACGATCTGATCCGGCAGCAGAAGCGCGCCGAGGTCGTCGAGCGCTACGAGCAGGTGCGCACCGAGCGGCTCTCGCGCGCCGAGGCGGCGTTCTTTCGCGACACCGTCGATCGCTTTCGCCTCGATCTGTCGGTCGCGGCTTACCAAGCGGGCCTCGATCTGATGCGCACCGGCCGCTATGCCGAGGCCGCCGACGCGTTCCAGGAGTCGATTCGCCTGAAGGAAGAGGCGGCGCACATCCCGGCCGTGAAATACAACCTCGCGCGCTCGCTGGCGCGGCTCGGCCGGCAGGGCGAGGCGATCGTGCTCGCGCAGGCGGTCATCGATCAGAACGTCGATCGCGAGCTGCAAGACGACGGCGCCTTCCTCCTCGCGCAGTGCGCGGAAGATCTCGGCAACATCGACGATGCGCGCAACGCGCTGCGGATGATCGGACGACGCTGGCCGCGCTCGCAGCTCGCGCTCGACGCACGCCGCCACCTCGGCGAGCTCAACCTGCGCGTGCTGCGCGGCAACGTCCCCGGCCAACGTGGCGGAGTGCACGCGCCCCGCGGCGGCTGACGTTCGCGTCGCGACGCCACCGCCGTTTTGAGTTGACGCGCAGCGTCGAGACCGCTTCTCATGCGCGTCACACACGAGTGACCACAGGGTCACCCTCCGGGGGGAGGAACGAACGAGAGAAGATGTCGAGACCGCGTATCGCGTTCGTGGGATCGGGCGGAGCGACGAAGGGCATCGCGCACCTCGGGGTGCTGAAGGCGATGGAAGAACTCGGGTTGGTGCCGGATGTCTTCGTCGGTGCGTCGACAGGAGCAATCGCTGCAGCGTTCTTCGCGCAGGGCTCGACGGCTGACGAGATGGTCGACTGGATGCGGCCGTTCTGGGAGCGTCGTGCGCCGCAGGGTGCGCTCAAGGGGCGCTATTTCCTCGGCGCGCCGAACCGCGAGCAGCTGTCGAGCCCGGGCTATCTCGCGAGCGGACTCTTCTCGATCGATCGCTTCGAGCGCTTTCTCGCCGAGCGCCTGCCGACCAACGACTTTCGCAAGCTCGACAAGACGCTGCTGGTGACGGCGGCGGATGTCGATGGGCGCGGCCGCGTGGTGTTCGGCCAGGGGCACGACGATGCGACGCCCATTTCGCAGGCCGTCGCCGCGTCCTCGTGTGTCCCCGTACTGTTTCGTCCGTACCGCATCGGCGAGCGCTACTACATGGACGGCGAGGTGGTGCGCACGCTGAGCCTCGATCTCGCCGTCGAGGCCGGCGCCGACGTCATCGTCATCTCGAACGTGTACCGCCCACACGTCGCGAAGGATGCCGAGGTCTCGCTGGCGCGCCGTGGCGTGACGGCCGTCGCGCGGCAGGCGCTCAACATCATCCTCAGCGAGAAGGAGAAGCGCGGCATCGATCTCGTGCATCGCCTCTACCCGCATGTGACGCTGCTCAACGTGAGCGCGGATCTGGGCAAATTTTCGTTCATCAATCGGCGGGAGACGCGTCAGCTGCTCGGCCGCGGCTACCGCGAAGCGCTGCGCGTGCTCGCCAGCGCGAAGCAGCGCGGCGCCTTCGACGTGCGCTCGACCGTCAAGAGCGTCGGCAGCGCATAGTCGCTGTCAAACGTGCGCGGGCGCGCGATTGTCGGCGTCGAATCGTTCTCGTAGGAGCCACCATGCGATCTCTCTTTCTCGCGCTCACCTCGTTCGCGTTCATCCTCGTCTCCGGCGGCTGCGCTACGTCGTTCACCGGCGACGCGCACTATCCCGGTGGTGCGCGTGCCTGCTTCGCGAAGTGTGCGAGCGAGCAGATGCAGATGAGCGGCTTCGTCTTCATGGGCGAATATTCGAGCGCATGCGTGTGTGAGCCGCGGCGCACCGGCGCGGTCGCAGCGGCTGGCGAAGTCGTCGCCTCGAACAGCGAGGTCGGCGGCGCTGGCGCCGCGGGGGCGACCGGCGCGGTCGGCGTCATCCTGCAGGCGCGCATGCAGCAGCAACAACAGCAGCGCTGAGGGGCCTCTTCGAGCGCGCGAGCGGCGGTGCCCTTCGAGGGCCGGCCCGCTGCGTCAGATCCCGACGATGCGCGGCTCGGGCGTGAGGCGGACGACGAGCT